>JANOTW010000119.1:0-5860 GCA_031416575.1 Ferruginibacter sp. | reverse complement strand
TACCCACCAATGATTGCCGGTGGAACGGTTGTTTTCCGGTAAGTTTTTCTACATCCATTTTTATTATACTTTTTATTTTATGGTGATGCCTTGTTGCGGATAGCGGATGTTGGATCAATGCCGGGCGACAGTACCACCGGGGCCGCATATGTAACATGGGTATTGCAGCAAGCGGGGCATGACGTTGTAAGCTTCGGCTGTAGTTCGCTGTCAGCAGTAGTTCCGGCTGACGGTTTTCAATTTGGCTTTTTGTTGTTATCTTCAACTTTTAAAAATATCCGGGCATAGGTGCCGGGCTGACGGTTTTCAAAAACCCCACCTGACAGCAATACCTGATCGTTGGCTGCCATAACATTGAGTGACATGAAATTCAAAATTACTTTTAGTTTTCTTCTTTCCCTTTACTGTTTGACAGGACACTCTCAAACGAATAACCAAGCCTCATTGTTAGACACTTCACTTGCGAAGAAAATAACTATTTCAGGATTTTGTTTATGCCAAACAACATTGCCTGACTTGCGAAAATTGAGCAATGATTTCAAACCTGTTGAAGTTGAAGAAATGGACTTAGGAAAAAAATGTATTTCACAAGACAGTCGTTTTGAAAATGGAAAAGGATATTACTCTGACAACTTTCCAGGAATGATTTTTCAGAGAACCCAAACTTCGGATGAAATCAGTAAAATTCGATTAACGAAGGACTTTAAAGGAAATTTACCAGACGGCACAACATTAGATTTGAGAAATTTAAAGCTGAAAGATGTTTTCAATATTTATCCCAAACTAAAAGACACATGGGGTTCTCGTGGCTGTTCTGACTATTGGAGTTTTGCAAATGACACATTATTTTTCTATGTCAAAGTTGACACGACCAAAAATCCACAGTTCCCAATTGATGAAGCATATTACTATGACAAACCAATAGAAGCTGTTGACCTTCTAATTTCTTGTTATCGAATATTTGAGAAAAAGGAACGCTATAAACAATTATTCAATGACCCAGTCTTTTTCATTGACAGCGTTAATGTAACAAGATTAGAAATGCAAGAGTATCAGCCGACCGACATTGCTGTTGTGACAGTTTACAAGGACACAAATGCAATTAAACTTGTCGGGGAGCAAGGTAAATTCGGTGCTGTATATGTTGAGACGAAAAAGTTTGCAAGAAATAAATACTGGAACTATTTCAAAACAAAATCAGCAGACTATTTAAAAATTGTTCCAACACCACAAAGCGACAGTTCAGTGATTTATATTCTAAATGACAAAGTTTTGAAAACAAACTTTGAAGGCGACCTTTCAGGAATTGACGATAAAAATTTCATTGAACTAAACATAATTGACAAACAAAAATTAAACAAGGATTATAATATTTCGGACAAAACATTTGGCGTTGTTGTTCGGACAAAACTGAAAGACAAAAAAGATTGACGAGAAGAGTTACGGCAGCCAACATTAAGAACAATAGCCGAAAGGTCCCCAGCAAAAGCCCCCCATTAAAAAACTGTTAATGGGGGGCTTTTGGTTATTGTTTGTTGACCGGCGCCTTGCAGAGTGCCACTGCTCCTTGCTATAAGTAGTTAGTAGCAGATAGCCCTTGCTGCCCGCAGCTATAACAGGTTCGATTGTAAGAAAACAGGAGTGCCTTTAAGGCTGCTTGAAATTGACAAAATTCAAAAGCATCCTATAACATTTGTTATCAAGTCAGAAAAAGTTGTCGAACAAGTTTTAGCAATAATTAAATCAAATGCAATTAAGACATATCACATCAGCTAATTCATTCTCCTGAAACATCCTTGCCAGTCACTTTTTTAATTCCGCTATTTAAAAATGGCGTTAGCAAATCTATTGGAACGGGGAAGATGGTGGTGGAATTATTTTCTGTCGCGATCTCTCTTAATGTTTGCAGGTAGCGCAAGGTTAATGCACTCGGTTCGGAGGACAGGATTTTAGCGGCATCCGCTAATCTTTGCGAAGCCTGAAATTCACCTTCGGCGGAAATAACTTTACTGCGGCGCTCCCTTTCCGCTTCTGCCTGCTTGGCCATTGCCCGCTGCATTTCCTGCGGAAGATCAATTTGTTTTACTTCCACGTTCGACACTTTAATACCCCAGGGTTCAGTTTGCGAATCAATGATCTGTTGTAGCTTATGGTTAATGATATCCCTTTGAGAGAGCAGGTCATCCAGCTCCGACTGCCCCAGCACGCTGCGTAAAGTAGTTTGGGAAATTTGTGAAGTGGCCAATAAAAAATTCTCCACCTGCACGATGGCTTTTTGAGGCTCTATGACACGGAAGTAAACAACGGCATTTACTTTTATGGAAACATTGTCGCTGGTGATGATATCCTGTGGGGGCACATCCATCACAACGGTACGTAAACTCACTTTCACCATTTTGTCAATAAACGGTATCAGCAATATCAGTCCCGGGCCCTTAAGGCCATCTCCGCCGATGAGCCGCCCCAGGCGAAAAATAACGCCCCGCTCATATTCCCGTAAAATTTTTACCGCACTTGCCAAAAGGCTGATAATAAAAAAAAGAACGACGAGGGTTACAAATGGAATTTGTGGCATGTTATATTGATTTTAAATGGTTACTTTTTCTACGTATAGTATCAACTTTTTAATAGCGTTTATCCTAACTGCTTCTCCTTTATTTATATTGCCGCCAATGGAAGAAGCATTCCATATTTCTCCCTGCACTTGTACCCGTCCATCCGGTTCAAGCTGATCCATTGCTATCCCTGAAAGGCCGGTCATTGCTTCTAACCCTGTTACCCCTTTTCGTTTTTGGGCCTTTAACCCTGCGCCCACCACCAACAAAATCAACAACGCCGTTACCGCTGTGGTAGTAATAATAAGCAGCCTTGAAATACCTGCAAGCTCCAATGGGGAACTCGCCTTTATCAACATCATGGAACCCAGCAGCAGCGATGTGATACCGCCAATAGCCAACATGCCATGACTAATAATTTTTATCTCCAGCAATAAAAGCAGCACGCCAAAAATGATCAATGCCAGGCCTGCGTAATTAATGGGCAAAGTACGCATCGCGTAAAAAGCGAAGATCAATGCTATCACGCCTATCATGCCTGGCAGTATGGCCCCCGGATTAAACAATTCAAATAAAATCCCGAAAAAACCAAGCATCATCATCAGGTAGGCGATATTGGGATCGCTGATAATATTGAACAGCTTGTCTATCGCACTCATGCTGTATGTTTCGATTACCGCATTTTTTGTATGCAGTTTTACAACCCCGCTGTTAAGTTTAATTTCTTTCCCGTCAATCTGGTTCAGCAGGTCCTGGTCGGAGAATGCCATCAGGTCCACTACGTTTTTCAGGATAGCTTCGGTGGCGGTTATGGAAAGGCTTTTCCTCACCGCGTCTTCAGCCCATTCGAGGTTACGGTTTCTTTTGGCCGCGATACTGCGGATAAAGGCCGCCGCATCATTGGTTACTTTTTCGCTCATCACACTATCCATCATTCCCTGCATGCTTACAGGATGTGCGGCGCCAATATTAGTAGCTTCGGCCATTGCGGCAATATGCGCCGCCATGGTAATAAAAACACCCGCCGATCCTGCATGAGCGCCCTCGGGTGATACATACACTACTATGGGGACCGGGCTCTCCAGTAACGCCGTAACAATTTCCCTGGTGGATTGTAATAAACCACCAGGTGTATTCAAATGTATTAGCAGGCATACTGCTTTTTTGCCACGTGCGTTTTCAATGGCCTCGTTTATAAAATCCGCTTTAACCGGATTAATGGCGCCTTCAATTTTTATGGATACCACGGTTTGCCCTGCTACCACCAGGGGCAACAAAAAAAGCAAAGCGAGGAAGGTGAAAATATGCTTCATAAAATCATTCAAATATGGAGTAGAAGTAGAAAAATGATACTGTAATATAACAAAATAAAAGACAGTTAGTTGCATTGGGCGCTATTCAAATTTTCCCTGGCTGGTATTCCACCAGCCAGGGGCCCGAAATGTAAGAACCATGATGATTATCAAGATTGATTTAATTGATTGTGATTTGTATTGCCATACTATGCAAGGGATAAAAAACGGGAAGAAGGTTTTTTGTCCTGGCATTGAAGCTATGGGCCCGCCCGAACGTACTTCGGTACGGGCGGGCATTCCCGATTAAAATGCCGAAGGTTCGGCACAGGCCGGGATTTCGAAATACAGGATTTTTTGTCCGGGCTAAAAAGCTATGTGGATCATCGTTGCATCGCCCTCTCCTATACAACCATCCTTTTTTTTGTTGTCCAGGCAGAAGTATTTCATGGCATCATCGGTGCGTCGCACTCGTGGACTGAATACCATTGGGGAACTTTAATTGTGTTATACTGAGCAATTCATCAGTTGCATTTTATGAACTGGTAGAAGACCTCCCCTTTAGGGGACGGGGGTAAAACAGGGTCATCGAATAACGGCACATTTCAAAATAAAGTTCGCCATTTGAATATAAATGACCTGTAATTTTTCCCCACGTTGTAATGAGCGAAAAATCAGCCCCGGCTTATTTGGGTACTTGTACTTAATACCAATGTGGAACTTTAATTGCGTTATACCGGGCGGTTCATCAGGCGCAGTAAATGAACTGGCAGAAGCCTTCCCTTTTGGAACATCCCGGCCTGTGCCGGCATTTCGGCATTTTTCGGATGAGGATGAAGGGCTTTCTATTCGGCCTCCTGGAAAGTGATAGGCTGCCTGATGTAAGATTTTATTTTACGGTGGTGTGCAATGGAGGGTATCCACCGGGGTGATGACCGCATCATCTTTAACGCGATTTGATCAAATGAAGGGTGAAAGGGCGAAGAAACAAATGCATCTGTAACTTTTCCTTCCTCGTTAATGGTAGCGCTTACCACCACTACTACCGCATCGGTGTTCACTATCCGCCACCCATCGGGAAAATAAGCATGTTTGGATACATATTTCATCCAGGCCTTGCTGCCACCGGGATAACTTACTTCACGGTCTGTACTGGCGGTGTCATTTTCCCCAATGCCATTCTCATCAAAATATTTTTTTTCAATCATTTTCCCTTTATCATATTGTTCCTTCGCACTTAATTTTCCATTGTAATGAAAGTACTGCCAGGTGCCCCGGCGTTCCCTGCCTGGTGCAAAATACCCAGCCGAAGAAGGCACGCCATTGTCGTGCCATGAAACACTAACACCGCTGCCATCTTCATTCATCACGGTACTGTCTTCCATTGTGCCATCCGGATGCCAGCCAAACGAATTACCAATAATGTTGCCGTTGGAAAAAAAGGAAGAATCTTTCATCATACCGGTATTATAAAAACTCAAATAACGGTCATTCAACTTATTATTTACGTAGCTGCTTTTTATTTCCAGCCTTCCATTGGGATAATAATATTGAAAATCGCCTTGTTTTATGTTACAATTACTATCCGTATAATAGCCGTTCATCTGTAGTTTATTCTCCACGATGAAATAATCCAGGCGATGATAACGATCTCCATCTTTTTCTATTAAAGAATAAAACCTGGCCTTCCCAACCGGAACAGTACGCCATTGGTAATCATAGAATTTTTCAATACGTTGTGCAGTGCTGCTGATAGTAAGCATGGCAAAAGAAAAGAAGATAAGGTACGGTTTCATGCCGGAAAGATAATTTAAAAAGCCGAAAGCCAAATCCTGGGTGCATTTCAAATTTTCGCTTCTGTTTTAAGGCTGTGGCCGGTGAGGACACCAATGCTATTAAAATAAGGCATAATTATTTGATAACCAATTAATTAAGTTGTATATTTGGTCATCAAATAAAACCAACTAAATATGATCATGAAGTTTACCACCTTCCCCGGGGGGTTCCACACCG
>JANOTW010000118.1:0-5762 GCA_031416575.1 Ferruginibacter sp. | reverse complement strand
CGGTTCAGCCTGCATATTTTGCCGCGTGGTTTTGTACGCATCCATCATTATGGAATACTGAGCAGCAGCAAAGGCAAATGTGCGGTGCTGATAAATGCACAACTGCCGCCCATAAAAACACCTGCAAATATAAAGCTCAAGCCAAAGCCCCAACCCTACGATCCAAACCAATGCCCCTGTTGTAAACAACCCACCATGCAAACATTCATGCATTTTAAAAACAAACCACCACCATGGTACCGGGAAGAACTGGCGGCAGGTTTATAAGCGCAAATAGCATGATTTTTTTTACTGCAAACAACGGTAAGGCAGGGCTATACACCCCCATCAAAAAAACGACCCTGATGATGTTGAAAAAAGCGTATGTGCCATGTAGTAAGCCTTACAAATAGTAGCAGTGGCAGCCTTCAACGGCGAAAAAATCAACAAAGGCTACTCCATTATACTCCACCAGGAAAGCTCAAAAATACGTACCCTATATCAATCCCCATAGAGTGGCCCCCTACTTCATATCGCCGTTTCCGTACAACTAAGGCTTCATCGTTGGCCTTTCAGGCCCGACGAAGCCTTAGTTGTTGTAAGCAGTGGTCCTCTTTAAAATTTTATTTGTTGCAAAAACAGAATTAACTGTGGAAGAAAATTGTTTTTAATTTCCCAAACAATTGAATAGTCAATGCCCATATAATCGTGCACAATTCTATTTCTAAATCCTCTTATTTTATGCCAGTTTATGCTTGCATGTTTTTCTTTAAATTCTTCTGGTAAACGGTTAGCAGCTTCACCAATAATTTCAAAATTTCGAATTACGGCATCAATAGTTTTACTGTCACCGGTGAAATTTTCAAATGACATTCCTTTGGTGTACTCAAGTATTTTAATGCTGCTATCTATTATGTCTTCAATGAGAAGATTGGGCTGTCTCTTAGACATAAATAATTTCAGGTTCTATGGCTTGTAAATATTTTTGTTTTATTCCTTTCTTTGATACTAAATCAATATTTTTATCAAGTTTGCTCTCTATGTAGTCAGCCAAATCAATAAATTCAATGCCAATCGGTTGGCTAAAATCAACAATAATATCTATGTCACTTAAATCAGAATAGTCGTCCCTAACAACGGATCCGAACAAACCAATAGAACTGATATGGTATTTTTCTATCAGTTCAGGCTTTAGTTGATGAAGGATGTTTTTTATGGTCGCTAATTGTAACATTCTACAAATATAAAAGTTTTTTTACCATTGCCATTGTTGTACTAAACCTATGGTAGTTAAAAACAGCCCCTACTTGACGCAGGGGCTTTTGTTTTGCAATTTTGTATTCTAAAAAATTATATTATGCAAAACAAACAAACTACCAGCCTGTGCAGAGCAGGCAAAGATTATGTAACCATTGTAAAGCAAGCCTGTAATAAAGTTACTGGTTTTACTGAATTGTACCATGACCTGCCAAGCAGCCCCTATAAACAATCGTGGGTAGTATTTGCCAAACAACCATTCGGCAGCCCTCATGGTGTGATAGAATATTTAGGCCGCTACACCCACAAGATAGCCATCAGCAATTACCGGTTGCAAAAACATGAAAATGGCAAAGTAGATTTTACCTGCAAAGATTATAAGCAGGGCAGTGTAACCAAAACAATGCAGTTAGCCGACATGGAATTTATCCGCCGGTTCAGCCTGCATATTTTGCCGCGTGGTTTTGTACGCATCCATCATTATGGAATACTGAGCAGCAGCAAAGGCAAATGTGCGGTGCTGATAAATGCACAACTGCCGCCCATAAAAACCCCTGCATATATAAAGCTCAAGCCAAAGCCAGGTGGGGTATTTGAAAACGTACGCCTGGAACCAATGCCCGAAATTGTTTTAAAAGCTGAAGATAACAACTAAAAGCCAGTTAGCATTCCGTCTGCCGGAACTGCTGCTCACAGCGAACTGCATCCGAAGTTAACAACGTCCAGCTCCACTTGCAGCAATACCAATGTTACCTGCATGGGCAACTATTCTGTCAGTCGTTTCAAATTCGTTAATTCCTTTTCGTTTAAATTTTGTGTTAATCTACAAATGTCAGTATAGAACTTGTTGGCAATTGTAGTTTCAATAATTCTTTTCTTGTCTTTTCTTTTTCTGTGTCGCATAGATACAGTTTTTTCTTTCCATGCTTCACCGTAAATAATATAGTCTTTACCTATTTCAAATTCATAACCACAGTCACCACCACCATAGCCTGTTACAATTTGAATTGTGTCTGCTGTAATTTTTGTCGCCTTAAATTTTGTGTCAACAACGAGAGTGTAAACTTTGTATTTACGAATTAAATAACCTGATTGTTTTGGGTCAAACTTTAGACCTGCAAGTGAATAAGCTATTGTGTCATAATAGTCAAAGTTTGTCACGGCTGAGATTTTGCCTCTAACTGCTAAGTCTACAAAACTTAACTCGTTTTCTGTCGTCTGCTTGTCTTTGCCAATACAAGTACAAGCAAAAGTTGAAGTCGTGATATGTGTCAATATAACAACTGTGAGAATAGCGAATGTATGTTTGAAGTTTAGTGCCATGCCTTGCAGGTAACGTTTGGTATTGCTGTCAGGTGGGGATTTTGAAAAACGTCTGCCCGAAACCAATGCCTGGATATTTTTAAAAGCTGAAGATAACAACTAAAAGCCAGTTAGCATTCCGTCTGCCGGAACTGCTGCTGCCAGCGGGCTACAGCCTAAGTTTTCAAGTCAAGCCCCACTTGTAGCAATACTATGTGCAAGCTGGTGCCTGTTGTAAAAGAGGTTTAAGTAAGTGACGGGCAGCGGGGGCATTTTTTTTGGGCATTTCTTCTACCCGGATGAATGTTGGGCGAAGTGCTTATTTTAACTCTGCAATTGTAATTACTACAATCTCTGTTATAATCTTTAACCGAAGATCATTTGTCAAAAAATAATTTGCATTACGTTCAATTGCAGTTGCAACTTGTAAAGCGCCAGGCGGCCTAACATTATATTTAGCTCTGATTTCAGCAGCTTTTACTGCAATTGGAGTTGTAATATCAAAAATGGCTATTCCCTTGGCATTTGTAAGAATTGTTTTTATTGCTCTACAACTTTTGTTTCGCCGTCTCTTATTGGTTTAACCAAAACTTCAAGAAGAGTTATGGCCGACGTAAGAAATTTAAAATGATTTTCATCATTAAGTTTAAATAATTTTTCAAGTTCTTCCTGGTAGTCGGAATTGCCTTCAATAAAATAGATTAAAGGAGCTGTATCCAAAAAAACAATTGAGTTTTTTAATTCGTCTATTACCATTGTCTTTCCTGGTCAATATAATCGTCAATATTAGTTTTCTTCCAAATTTTGGAGCCAATACCGGAAATGTTGGAAAGTTTAGTAGGATTGCTATTTGTTTCATGCTTTCGAATTAAAGCAACCAATCTCTCAAGAAGCGTGAATTGTTCTTCTTTGTCAAGCTCTTTCACTTTAGAAAGAATATCATGTAAATTTATAGTCGCAGGCATAACTTAAAGTTAGGTATTTTTCCCGGATTTTAGGCGGTTTCAATGTTTTTAACGCAACGCTCTATTAAAAATAATGTTTTTCTGGAAACTCTTTTATTGTTTTAAGAAATGGTGCTGCAATTTTGTTGCCTTATTTTTTTAAAAGAGAAGGAAGTTTTGATGCCCCCTTCTTCATTTTTCAAAATCCTGTTTGTTCGCTGCGGTTTCCACCAATCACCAGGCACACAGGAAAAATATTTAAGTGATCAATTTTAATAACATCATTTCTTCAAAAACTTCTTTTGGGGTATTCCATTTCAATACGTTCCCTGGCCTTTCATTTAATTGCTTTTGCACTTCTTTAAGCCTTGCTTGCTTTCGGGATGGTATTAAAGTCAGTTCCTTTTGGAAAATAATCTCTTATTAAACCAATGAAGTGATAATCCAAAGGCAATGGCAACGCCGTAAAAAAATAACTGCTGTGGTATGTGAGGATGAATTTACTGACAAACAAAAAAACGCCTGTAAACGATGGGTAAGGGAAATTATATGACAATACTTAAAATAAGGCGGCAAACGGCGGCCACACCCTGCATTTATACTGTGGCCCATAAAAAGGCCGGGCTACTCTTGCACCTATATGGGGGCAGCTTTTGGGGGCTCTGCGCTGAACACTCCCGAAAAATAGGGACAGGCAGGTAGCAAAAATGCCCCCGTAGCTCTTTTCTAACGGGGGCATTTTTTGGGGGCATTTCTTCTACCTGGCTTAATGTTGCCAGCATTGTTTTGTTGTAGGTTATTATTCCTCAAAAAGTAAGGCAAATGAATTACACATCTGGAATTTCTGGTTCGACTAATTTAGCAAGCTTTTCCAGAGATTCTTGCCAACCTAAATAACACATTTCTACAGGTATGACAGAAGGAATACCTTCCTGCAAAATTTTTATTTCCGTGCCAACCGAAACTTTTTGTAGCCAAACCGATGTGGTCATTTCACCTGGAAGGTTGGGGTCATCAAATTTATCTGTGTACTTTAAAAATTCATTGGTTTTAATCTCGACATATTTACCTCCGAATGAGTGACCATTACCGGTAGAGAAATTATGAAATGACATTTTAAATGTTCCTCCGACTTGTACATTCATTTCATGCACTGTACAAAGGAAGCCATATGGAGGTATCCAAGATGCAAGTGCGTGGGATTCAGTAAATGCACGATAAACTTTTTCTGGAGTCGTTTTAAGAACTCTATGCAATGAAACACTATTGTTGTTAGGCATAAAATTTATTGAGATAATTCCTACTCATTTGGCTTTTGGGTTCCGCCCGTTTTTTTTAGTGGTCGCTGCTCCACTGCTCTCTATAAAGTTAAATATTTTCTTGCGTCAATTAAATGTTTAATATATGGAAGCTGTATCTGTAGCATTGCTGGCAACGTGTGGCAAGCCGCATGTTATGGGCAGTTTTTTGTTTTTTTATAATATTCTAGTGGGTAAAACATATGTCCGTATTGTTCAGTCAAATTATCAGATTCATATTGCGAAAGTCCAGGAGCAAGACAATATTCACTTTCTTCATTTTTAAAGTTTATAAGGTCGTACATCAATATTAATTGAAAGCCTTTTCCTTTCTTCCATAATTCGACTTCCAAACTGGATTCATAAAAATCCAACTTGGCATGCATATCAATTGACTCCTTGTTTTCAAAATAATTTCTAATCACAGGGTTTCCAGTTTTCCCTGAGATGAAATTGACATTCAATAGGTTTTTCTTGTAGTGGTTTATCTCTAGAATGTTTCCTGATTCATTTTTCCATGTTCCTATAAATTCACTAATATCCATACGGTTTAATTTTTATTTAGTGAAGCTATGCCGTTCACAGACTCATGGTCATAGGTGTGTTTATTTTAAATTGCCCATAACGATCCGGTATTGCTTTCAGGTGGGGTTTTTGAAAAACGTCTGCCCGGGGCCAATGCCTGGATATTTTTAAAAGTTGAAGATAACCATAAAAAGTGAGTTAGCATTCCGTCTGCCGGAACTGCTGCTGACAGCGAACTATAGCCGAAGCTTACAACGTCATGCCCCGCTTGCAGCAATACCATCAGGCGCAGGACTCCAGTCCTGTGCCTACTTGTTACTAAACTTTGCTATCTGCTTTGGCACAGGAAGGCTCTGCTGAAATGCCCACGCCTCATTCCTGCGCCTGGGGTTGATTGTGGTAATTGTTAAAGTTCCCAACCGCGGCAACGTTTACAAAAATTAGTTTTGTTGTCCGG
>JANOTW010000117.1:0-6290 GCA_031416575.1 Ferruginibacter sp. | reverse complement strand
GGAAAGGCTTTCACCCGAAAAAAATTATTGCCATATCACCGTCAAAGACAATGGCATCGGTTTCGAACCCCATTTCAGCAAACGCATTTTTGAAGTATTCCAAAAACTTCACAGCAAAGAAGAATATGCAGGCACAGGCATCGGGCTTGCCATCGTAAAAAAAATAGTAGAGAACCACAACGGCATCATCATCGCAACAAGCGAATTAAATAAAGGAGCAACGTTTGATATTTATATTCCAGATAACTAAACTGCACAACGGATAAAACGTGAATAAGATTTTTTGTCCAGGCAGAGAAGCAATGGCCATCATTGTTGCATCGCCCTCTTGTACTTAATACCATTGAGGGTCTTTAATTGCGTTTTAAATTAACCATTTTTACCCCTTTAGGGGATGGGGGTAACCTGTTTTATTTTTTTATTGACCAAAACAAAATTTCACTGATTTACCCGTTGTGCAGTATAAAAAAAATATTCCCATTGTGCAAACACCATTGTCACCGCTCTGCAAGCCAGCGCATTTGCTCTCAGATTTGATTTTCACAACACACAAACCAACGCTACAATAGCAAAAGAGAGTGCATGTAACAGCATACGACAGTGCAAGGTTTCGTTCTGCGATTTTGAGGTTACACACACCTTTATCGGAAGAAATACGCAGGTTTATGCTCCAACATTAAAACAAAACAACTTTTTCGGGACAGGATATGGATAAAAGAAAAACATCGGATAAATTAATTAGAGCTAATATAGAACTTGCTTTTCAAAACGAGGAAAAAGAAAAAACGGGCAGGAGAGTTAGTTTCTCCACCTTTGTTGATATTACTGAATAAAAAAAAACGGAATATGGATGTTAAAGATTATAAAGAGTTATTCGAACAATCTTCGGAACTGGTGGTAGTGATGGATACCAATTTTACTGTAGTGGCTGCATCAGACGCCTATTTAAAAGTAACCAAAACCATAAGAGAAGATATTACAGGTAAAAATATTTTTGATATATTTCCTGATAACCCAAATGATATAACTGCGGATGGGGCAGGTAAAATGCGGGCTTCTTTTAACCGGGTAATTATAAATAAAAAAGCCGATACGCTGGCTATTTTAAAATACGATATTCCAAAACCGCAATCAGAAGGGGGTGGGTTTGAAGTAAAGTATTGGAGAACCGTTAACTCACCTATGCCTGACACAAACAATAAGCTGGAGTATATTATTCAGCGTTCTGAAGATGTTACAGAAAACGAAGCGTTGACAACACAGCTCGGGGAGGAGAAAAAAGCTTTGAAGAAAATTGAAGAGAGCAACAAACGCTACCATGCCATACTCATGGAATCGCCATTTGCTTTTTCCATAATGAAAGGAAAAGACATGGTGGTAACCCTTGCCAATAACCTGATAAAACAAATTTGGGGCAAAGGCGATGATGTGGAAGGAAAAACCCTGCTCCAGGTTTTACCTGAGCTTAAAGATCAACCCTTCCCCGCCATGCTGGATACTGTTTATACCACTGGCAACCCGGTTTACGCCAATGAAATACTTGCCCGGTTAAATCACAACGGTAAAATAGAAGACCGGTATTTCAATATTGTTTACCAGCCTTATCTTGAGGCAGACGAAACTATTTCGGGGGTAATTACTATTGCTCATGAAGTAACTAACCAGGCGCTTGCCCGTAAAAGAATTCAGGAAAGTGAACAACGGTTTCAGGGAGCAGTCGCAGCGGTGGAAGGCAATTTATGGACCAACAATGCAAAAGGCGAAATGGTAGGGGAACAACTGGGGTGGGCTTCACTCACAGGTCAAAGCTATGAAGAGTACCAGGGATATGGGTGGGTAAAAGCCGTTCATCCTGATGATGCACAACCTACTGTTGAGGCTTGGAACAATGCAGTACTGGAAAGTAAGAACTTTGTTTTTGAGCACCGTATCCTATTGAAAAACGGAAACTGGGGGCACTTTTCTATTAGGGCGGTTCCTTTATTCAATCCTGATGGATCGGTGAAGGAATGGGTGGGTGTCCATACCAATATAACTGAGCAACGCCAGGCAGAAGAATCTCTAAAAAATACAAAGGAGCAGCTTGAACTTATCTTTAATAATATTCTGGCTGCAGTTTATCTGTTTAGTAATACGGGCCAACTTATTTTTTTAAACGATAAAGCAGCTAAAATATTTGGGGATTATAATACTAAAGAGATATTAGCCCAAAAAGATTTAGAAGGGGTGCTTAAAAAAGTAGATGAAATTTTTGAACGTTTTGATGAACATGGGCAACCGTTTAATCCGAAAGATTCCGCCACTGCTATTACGATGCGTACAGGTAAGCCGGCCCAATCCATCAATAAAATAATTAACAGGCACAGCAAAGAAATATCATGGCAATTATTGCAATCTGCACCCTATACTGACGAAGCAGGAAATTTATCCAAAATGCTTGTTACCAGTACTGATATAACAATACAAAAAACAGCGGAAGAAAAAATAAAAGAAAGCGAACACCGTTACCACAACCTGGTTTACTCTTCTCCTTCCATGATTTGCATTTTAAAAGGAGAAGATATGATTATTGAAATTGCCAACGATTCTATTTTAGAATCCTGGGGCAAAGGAAAAGATATCATTGGTAAACCAATCCTTAAAGTTATGCACGAAATAGTTGAACAGGGCTTTGATAAACTTTTATTGAGTGTATATAAAACAGGCACACCCGTGCAGGCTTATGAAATACCTGTTACACTTATCCGTAATGGCGCCAAAGAATTAGTTTATTACAATTTTATTTACCAGGCGCAGCGCAATGTAAATGGTGAAATAGAAGGTGTGGCAATCATTGCCACTGAAGTAACACCGCAGGCATTACTAAATAAAAAAATAAAAGAAAGCGAAGCATTTAACCGGGCCGTGCTGGAAAGCAGTCCCGATTGTATTAAAATGCTTGATGCGGAAGGCAGGCTGGAGTTCATGAATAGCAATGGTATTTGCCTTTTGGAAATTGATGATTTTAAATCGGTACAAAACACACACTGGTGGGATATGTATGAACCTGAGAACCGGCAAATAATAAAAGATGCGGTAGCAAATGCAAAAAGCGGGGAAAACGTTCAGTTCCAGATTTTTAGTCCTACAACAAAAGGCACACCTAAATGGTGGGATATAATAGTATTGCCCGTGCAGGAAGATGGAACTGGTGAAATGCTTCCCCGGATCCTTTCCGTATCCAGGGATATTACGGAACAGAAAAAAGTGGAGGAAGCAATCAGGGAGAATGAAACCCGTTTTCGTTCCATCGCAAATGCCTCCACGGCTGCACTTTGGATGTCTGATGAAAATTTTCAATTCACTTATGTCAATCAAACCTGGATAGACTGGACCGGGCAGCCTTTTGAAAAACACCTGGGCGAAGGGTGGATAGAATCCATATTACCCGAAGATCAGCAACCCACCAGGGAGCAGATAGTAAAAAATTTTACCGCACGGCGTAATTTTAAAATGGATTTCAGGATGAAGCGGGCAGATGGAAAAATACGTTGGTGTGTATCGGAAGGTGCGCCGCGTTATTTATCCAATGGCCAATTTGCAGGCTATGCGGGTACCTGCAATGATATTACCGAACGCAAACAAAATGAACTTAAAGAAAAATTAATTTTAAGCAGGTTTCAAAACCTGGTGCAGCAGGCACCGGTAGCCATTTGCGTACTGCGTGGAAAAGATTATGTGATAGAAACAATCAATGAAGGAATGTTTGAAATGTGGGACAGGAAATTGGAAGAAACCATCAACAAACCTGTGTTTGATGTGCTTCCCGAATTGAGAGGCCAGGGTTTTGAAGAATTGTTGGATAATGTTTATGATACAGGCGAACGTTTTGTAGCGGAGGAACTCCCTATTCAATATAAGCGCAACGGAAAGCTTGAAAATGCTTTTGTGAAATTTATATATGAGCCATTGCGTGAAGCAGATGGAACCATTTCGGGGGTGATGGCTTTGGCGCATGAAATTACTGAGCAGGTGGTTGCCCGTAAAACAATTGAAGCGCAGGCCGCTATGTTTGAAAACATGCTTATGACACTTCCGGCTTTCGTGTGCACACTTAAGGGCCCAGACCATGTATTCGATTTAGTAAACCCCAACTATCAAAAACTGATTGGCAAGCGGCAAGTACAGGGCAAGCGCCTGTTGGACGCACTGCCGGAATTGACAGGACAGGGGTTTGATACGCTGCTTGATAAGGTATTTACAACCGGTGAACCATTTGTTGGTATTGATATTCCCACAATGCTGGCCCCAGATGAAAATACGGAACCGGCATTAAGGTATTTCAACTTTTACTACCAGCCAATGTACGACGAGAATAAAAATATTTATTCCGTATTGGATATTGGTTTTGATGTAACGGAGCAGGTAATCGCCAAAAATAAAAACTTGGAAAACGAGCAAATACGTTTACAGGAATTGGAGGAAAAAGTACAGCAACGCACTCTTCAGCTAAGTGAAGCCAACGCGGAACTTCAAAAGATGAATAAGGAACTTAATTCCTTTACTTATATATCAAGCCACGATTTGCAGGAACCATTGCGTAAAATAAAAACCTTTACCAAACTCATATCGGAAAATGAAAAAGAAAACTTATCCGGCAAAGGCAAGGATTATTTCAACAGGATAAATAATGCAGCCAGCCGTATGCAAACATTGATTGAAGACCTGCTTTTATATTCACAAACAAATAGCGCCGAACGAAAATTTGAAGTTACCAGCCTTCATGAAATAGTGAGCGAGGTAAAAAATGAACTTGCGGAAATTATCCAGGAAAAAAATGCCATCATCGAAGGGGATAACCTTGCAAGGTTAAGCATAATCCCATTTCAGTTTCGCCAGCTTTTTAGCAACCTTATCACCAACTCGCTCAAATTCGTACTTCCTGAAACCGCGCCACATATCATCATAAAAACCGAAGTTGGTACCGGCAGTAAATTTATCAATGAAATGCCTGCCCCGCCAACAGACAGCCTTTTGCCACAAAAAAATTATTGTCATATCACGATCAGCGATAATGGTATTGGTTTTAGCCCTGAGTATAAAGACCGCATCTTCGAAATATTTCAGCGCCTGCACGGCAAAGAACAATATGCAGGCACAGGCATCGGGCTTGCCATCGTAAAAAAAATAGTAGAAAATCACAAAGGCATTATCATCGCAACAAGCGAATTAAATAAAGGAGCAAGGTTTGATATTTATATTCCCGAAAACTAAAAAAAATCCCCATTGTGCAAACACCCTTCTATACAACCATATTTTTTGTCCGGGCTAAGAAGCTATGTGGAGCATCGTTGCGTTGATAATCCCGATAGCGTATGCGTATCGGGACAGTCTATCCCGATAGAGAAGCGTAACGGGCCCCTTCTATACAACCATTCTTTTTTTTTGTCCGGGCTAAGAAGCTATGTGGAGCATCGTTGCACTTGCCCCCACAGTATTGCGTGGAGCCGCCTTCTTCTATACAACCATATTTTTTTTGTTGTCCGGGCAGAAGAATTTCAGGGTATTTCCGAAAAAACCGGGATTTCGCAATACAATTTTTTGTCCAAACTATATTTCATTGCTCAACATCGTAGCATTGATAATCCCGATAGTTTGCGGGCCGGTTGCATAAAAGCCAATGTGGTTGCATCGGATTCAAATGCATGTAATCTAATTTTTGCGCTGCCATTTCTTTGTTTAAAATTTGTATTGTTAGCGGATCCCGTAACCAGATGTTGTACTTTCTGTCTACTGCGGGTACTGAATAATTTTTTAAGGTTGTGTCATTGTCCCATTTCATATTGTTTACAAATGTTTTGGCCGTAAATTTTTCAAAACTATTTTTAGGCAACTCTTTGCCGTTCATTTTTAATTGCTCCCACATCAGGTGTATGTGATTGGGCATTATTACATACCCGTATATTTTAACCAGTTCCTTTTGCACCAGCCATTGCAAACTATTAATGACGATCATTTTGTTTTCATCCGGTTTTAATAGATGCTGCCATTTATTGATCGTGATTGTCCAAAAATAAACTTCATTGAGTTCCGTGTATGATTTACAATGAGCTTTGTATTTGAAATCTTTGGCTTCCATTTTATTCGGTAAGATAACTCATTTCGCTACAGGCCGGTGAGGACACCAATGCTATTAAAATAAGGCATAATTATTTGATAACCAATTAATTAAGTTGTATATTTGGTCATCAAATAAAACCAACTAAATATGATCATGAAGTTTACCACCTTCCCCGGGGGGTTCCACACCG
>JANOTW010000116.1:0-4070 GCA_031416575.1 Ferruginibacter sp. | reverse complement strand
GGATTATTAAATGAAATATATACTACCGGTATCACGGGTTCTACGGGTGCCGGGCAGGGGCTGAATACAAATACTCATTTTAGCTGGAGAGCAAATAATATACAGGCGTATAAAACATTAGAGCACCAACATTTATATGAGATCGGACAATCGTTAAGCCAATTACAGCCTGCCGGTGATATCGATATTAACTTTGTACCCTGGAGAGGAGATTTTACCCGGGGTATCTTCATTAGTTCCCAGTTAAAATGTAATGAAGGTTTAGAAGAGTTGTATGATTTGTATTTCAATTTCTATGCTTCACATCCATTTACAAAAATCAGCAGGGAACCCATCTTTTTAAAGCAGGTAGTAAATACCAATAAGTGTGTAATTCAATTGGAAAAAGTGGGCGCTAATTTGGGAGTTCATTCGGCTATTGATAACCTGTTAAAAGGAGCAAGCGGCCAGGCTGTTCAAAATATGAATTTGATGTTTGGCCTGGATGAAACTGCCGGGTTGAAGTTAAAGGCAAACTACTTTTGAGACGGTGAAAGGATAACTCATTGGGCTCTGTAAATGAAACAGATTACTGTTGCTTCGCAGCATTAAAATTGAATTATATTTTAAAGGAAGATTATGATATCATTAATAAACAAGTTAACGAGGTTAGGGCGATGTTGATATCCTTTTTAAAATTCCTTAGACAAGGATAGAAGGTGGAAGTTGGAAAGAGATGGGAAATGGATTTTGGAAGATAGATTATAATAGCGTTAATAGACAGGTTAATGAGGTAAGGTAAATACAACTTCCTTTTCTAAAATTGGTAACGAATTGAAAAATCTTAAACCCTAAACCCTAAACCTTAAACCATCTTTATGAAATTATTCGACGTTTATCCACTTAACGACATCACCATTGAAAGGGCAGCAGGAGCTTATGTCTGGGACAATAAGGATGTAAAATATCTTGACCTCTATGGAGGCCATGCGGTTATTTCCATCGGGCATACACATCCGCATTATGTAAAGCGGCTGGAGGATCAGTTGCATAAAGTTGGCTTCTATTCCAACTCCGTAAAAATTCCTTTGCAGGTAGAATTAGCTGAAAAATTAGGGAAGGTTTCCGGTAAGGAAGATTACCAGTTATTCTTATGTAACTCCGGTGCGGAAGCCAATGAAAATGCGCTGAAACTTGCTTCGTTTTATAATGGCAGAAAAAAGATCATAGCTTTCAGCAAGGCGTTTCATGGCAGAACATCGCTGGCGGTTGCGGTTACTGATAACCCCGGCATCGTGGCACCTGTTAACCAAACCGACAATGTTATTTTTCTTCCATTTAATGATGAAGTGGCTTTGGAAGAAGCATTTACACAAAATGAAATTTCATCCGTTATTATTGAAGGTATCCAGGGCGTAGGTGGAATAAATGTTGCAACGGATTCCTTCTTACAAAAAATTAGAAGCCTCTGCGATCAATACAATTCGGTTTATATCGCTGATTCGGTACAATGTGGTTATGGCAGGAGCGGCAAATTTTATGCACATGACCATAGTGGCGTGAATGCGGATATTTATACGATGGCAAAGGGTATGGGGAATGGTTTTCCTGTGGCGGCTATTTCTATCGCACCCAAAATTCAGCCTAAACATTTTATGTTGGGGACTACTTTTGGCGGTAATCATTTAGCCTGTGCCGCCGCATTGGCGGTGCTGGAAGTAATTGAAGAAGATGGCCTGGTAAAGAATGCGGAAACAGTTGGTAACTATTTGATGGAAGAATTAAAAAAGCTGCCACATATAAAAGAGGTAAGGGGAAAGGGGCTTATGATAGGGATTGATCTTCCGGATGAACTGAAAGCGGTGAAGCGGAATCTTTTATTCAAACACAAAATTTTTACCGGTGAGGCAAAACCAAATGTCATCAGGTTATTGCCAGCGCTAAATATTTCAAAAGTGGAGGCGGATATTTTTTTAGAAGCATTTAAAAAAGAATTGCATAGCCTGGCAGTAACAGTATAGCCATGAGAAATTTACGGTATAATAATTTGCAAGAGTTTACTGTGTTGTGGCATTGGGTATTGTCTAAGGATTTGAATTGAATGCTAATTTTATTTTTAATACCTGTTAAAAGAAGGGTGATGAATATGAGAAAAGTTGTGTTACTTGAAGGGGTTTCACAATGGTATGCAGTACAAGGGTATCCCGGATATGCTGCGGGTGATGTTCCGCTAATTACAACGTAGGTAAAGATCCCCATAGGTATGCAGTACAAGAGGGCGATGCAACGATGATGCCATGAAATCCTTCAGCCCGGACAACAAAAAAATGTATGGTTGTAAAGGAGAGTCCCGATGTTCGGGATTAAGATAACATAACCCTGCCTGACTGCGTCAAGCAGACAGGGATGATGCCATGAATACTTCGGCCCCGCTCATTACAAATGTTTGAAACATAAAACCAATAATAAAAATTGAAAAATTTTATTTCCGTAAACGATGCCGCTGACATAAATGCGTTGGTTGCAAAAGCATTGGCTTATAAAAAAAATCCATTTGCTGACAGGCATCTTGGCGCTGATAAAAGAATTGGATTGCTTTTTTTGAATCCATCTTTACGTACAAGATTAAGCACGCAAATAGCAGCAGCCAACCTGGGTATGGAAGCTATTGTTTTTAACGTGGACAAAGAAGGCTGGGCTTTGGAATTTGAGGATGGCGCCATCATGAGTGGCAATACAGTAGAGCATGTAAAAGATGCAGCGCCTATTTTGGGACAGTATTTTGATATACTTTGTATCCGTACTTTTCCATCTTTAAAAAACAGGGATGACGACTATAGTGAGCTGGTGATAAATTCATTTATACAATATTCGGGCGTGCCTGTAGTTAGTTTGGAAAGTTCAACGCTGCATCCGTTACAATCCTTAACTGATATTATAACGATCAAAGAATGCGTACAAACAAATAGCCCGGTAAGTGCGGAAGGACAGGTGGTGAGGCCCAAAGTTGTTTTAACCTGGGCGCCGCATGTAAAGCCTTTACCACAATGTGTAGCCAACAGTTTCGCACAATGGGTCAATGCATGGGGCGAAGCCGAATTCGTGATCACGCATCCCGAAGATTACGAACTTTCAACGGCTTACACCAATGGTGCAACCATTACCCATAACCAGGATGAAGCATTGAAAGGGGCGGATTTTATTTATGTAAAAAACTGGAGTACCTATACGGATTACGGTAAGATATACAGCAATGACCCTGGCTGGATGCTGACGGAAGAAAAGTTGAAGCTGACAAACAATGCAAAAGTAATGCACTGCCTGCCGGTACGCAGAAACGTGGAATTAAGCGATGAAGTATTGGACAGCAGCCATAGTATTGTAACGCAACAGGCGGGGAATAGGGTATGGGCGGCGCAAGCGGTGCTGAGTGAGATTTTAGCCCCCGGCCCCTCCCGATAAAAGATCAGGACCTTGTTCCGGGGATGTCTTTGTACAGTATTTGGTTTCCCGGCGCCCCTGGTTAGCGGTGAAATGTTCGGAGAGTTCATTTTGCCCCCGGCCCCTGAAGGGGAGGCCTTCGAACAGTATTATTTAAATCATAAACCCTAAAAAATTAATGAGTGAGCGTATAAAAAATGAAGGCGCCTACAAGGGTAAATGGAGTATGCACTTTGGTGCAAAACCCAAGCTATTTGAATTAGCTGAGGAGTTAAGGGGAAGAATGACACATGCAGAAGAAATACTTTGGAACTTATTGAAAATAAATGAATGGCAATTAAATTTCAGGCGGCAACATCCATTAGCCGTTTACATTGCTGATTTTTATTGTCATAAAATAAAATTCGTTATAGAATTAGATGGAGGCTATCATGAAAATAAGGATGTAAAAATTTATGATGAAGCAAGAGAAAAAGATATTTAGGAATTTGGCATAACTATTTTGAGATTTAAAAATGAAGAAGTAATCAATAATATCGAAATCGTACTTACAAAAATTAGTAACACAATTGCTTCAATCCAAAAAGCGAAAATGGAAGATGTAGCAATAAATAACGCTTCTTTAAATGTTAGCGAAGAAGCAGACTGGC
>JANOTW010000115.1:0-8168 GCA_031416575.1 Ferruginibacter sp. | reverse complement strand
TCCAAACTGGTCATTCAACACTTTGGCCATTGGCGCCAGGCAGTTGGTGGTGCAACTTGCACAACTGATGATAGTTTCAGTGCCATCCAGAATATTATGGTTTACATTAAAAACCACGGTTTTTAAATCGCCGGTAGCAGGTGCAGAGATCACTACTCTTTTGGCGCCGGCTGTAATGTGTGCTTCAGCTTTGGCTTTATCCGTAAAAAAACCCGTGCTTTCAATCACCACATCCACCTCGTGGGTACCCCAGGGAATTTGTGCAGGATCTTTTTGGGCATATATCTTTATTTCATGTCCGTCAACCACAATCGCATTTTCAGTAGAAGTTACCTGCTGGCCAAAACGTCCCTGGGCACTATCATACTTTAATAAATGCGCCAATACCGCAGGACTTGTTAAATCATTGATAGCAACAACCTCTATTCCCTGCATGTTATAGATCTGGCGAAATACCAAACGGCCGATGCGTCCGAATCCGTTAATGGCGACTTTTACTGTACTCATAATTGAAATTATTTTATTTGTTTTTAAAAACTTTGCAAAGGTATGAATGATTACAACATAAAAAAAGCCCGTATTTAGGGCGGGTGCATTCCAAATTCGTCCTGCTCCCTGGCGCAACAAACGAAGTATATACCATTATACAAAAAGCTATTTTTCAAATATTTAACAATGGTGTATATATAATTGTCGCTTCCCTTTCGTAGCTGTGGCCAATAAGGACACCGACCACTCGGCGGTGTACCCAGACTGGTGTCTCCACCAGCCAGCGACAATAGGGGATGCACCAGATTCGAAACGGAGCATAATTCCCGCCATAATGCGCCCGGGCTGCAACGAAAGGAAAGACTTTTAACGGTAAGCCAGGTGAAAAAATAACTCAACATATGCTTTCCTTATTTTAAGCCTCCGCTAATTGAGGGTGAAAATTTTTTCGTCTATGGGTTTATTGGTCTCAATAGAACTAAATATAATTGTTCCTCTTGCAATTGTTTGGGAAAAAGGAAACACGTACCCCTCATCCGTTTTTTTAAAATCGCCATAATTGGTTACAGTATCTTCTTCTCCATTGGGTGTTTTTGTTTTAGCTATGCTTTTAACGCGATACCAGGTTTTAGCATCTATAAACAAAGTATATACCTGTTCCAGTTTATTGGTAAGTTTTAGTTTGTAGCTCTCGGCGCCATCTACATTTTCTTTACCCAATAATTCCACCTGGCTTCCCTTTTCCTTGTAGTTAACCAATAAACCCTGCAAATCCAATAGCCCCTGCGATGACATTAACTGGCCTGCTGAAACTTCTTCAGTATTCGTTTGTCCCTGGAAAGGCATAAAATTCCAACCCTTTGTAGTATTCGTTATCTGAAAACCTTCTCCCATGCCAGGTACGGAAATATCATTGCGTGAACCCACTCCATGAACTACAGTGACTGTTATACCTACTTCCAATCCCTCCACATTAAGGTTACCGGTCATCTTAACGGATTTAAGAGACAACAGTTTCTCTTTGCCCCCAAGGGCGGTTACATACCTGTCAATTACTTCATCCGCTGTTTGAGCTTTGATTGACTGAATACTTATTACTGCCGCCACAGTCAATAAGCCAATTGTTAACTTTTTCATGATTTTTTTTATTATGATTGATTATTCGGGTTGATACATTTTCGGATCAATGGTTGGGTTGACCATGATTGTATGAAAGAAGGTTTCTTCGCAAATTTTAGCTCCATCCGATGAGTTGGTTTTTGTTTCAAATGTATGTGCAAATTGAATCCCATCTACTTCTTTGTAATTTCCATATATCGTGAAGGTTTCCGGATCAACTCCCCTGCCTGCCCCGATAGTTGTAGTTGATGACTGATTAACGAGGTAGGTGGCCGCATCCACCCAAAACATCATTTCCCGGCCTGCCTTTGTCGTTAATTTAATTTTGTAACAAGTGTTACCCTCCATTGTATCTTTACCCAGCAGTTCTGCTTTATGCCCTTTAGCGATATAATCTGCCAGGGGGCCTATTATATCCATTTCTGTTTGCAATCCTGCTAAATATTTATCGGGTATTTTATAAGCGCACGGAGATCCAAGCGGTAAAAATGTCCAGGCTTCTTTATCAGTAATCAACATTACGCTTTTCCCTTCACCGGATTCAATATCGGTCCGGCTTAATTTATCCTGTTCCTTTGTAATTATTACCGTTATTTCCTTTCCCATCATTTCCTGGATGCCCTCCATGTAAATACTTTTTACAGAAGCCAGTTTATCATTGCCACCCCTTGCCCGCAGGTATCTTTCAATAATTTCATCTACAGTTTTTGCTGATGCAAACTGCGCTACCAGCAACAATATAATCAGTAATCCAAATAAAATTAAATCTCTCACTTGTAAGTTTTGATAATTAAAGGTAGTGCAAATAAAAATTTCGCTGGCTGGTGGGACACCAGCCAGGGACAGCCAGCCGTGGTCGGTGTCCCACCGACCACGGCCTTTATAAGTGGAGCGAAAATTTGAAATGCACCCATTGAAGGTAGTGCAAATTGAATATAGCCCAAACGCTTAAACGGGCTTACATTTGTTTCAATTTCAAATACAAATTATGACACGGATAATAAGCGGGAATATTGTTGATATTTTTAACCGGCAGATTTATTTTGGAGAAATAGCGGTAGCCGATGGAAGAATAAAAACAATTGAAAAAAGTGAACCCGCTAATGACGATCAGCAACCGGCAGCGTATATACTCCCCGGCTTTATTGATAGCCACGTTCATATTGAAAGCTCCATGCTGGTGCCTTCTGAATTCGCGAAACTTGCAGTAGTTCATGGCACTGTAGCCACTATTAGCGATCCGCATGAGATTGCCAATGTATGCGGAATTGCCGGGGTGGAATTTATGATCGCAAATGGAAAAACAGTTCCTTTCAAATTTCATTTTGGTGCGCCCAGTTGCGTGCCGGCTACCATATTTGAAACCGCAGGCGCTGCTTTAAACGCAGCGGATGTAGAAGCTTTATTGCAGAAAGATGAAATAAAATATTTAAGTGAGGTGATGAATTTCCCCGGTGTTTTATCTGGAGATGAAGCCGTACTAAAAAAAATCGCGGCCGCGAAAAAAAACAATAAACCGGTGGATGGGCATGCACCGGGATTAAGGGGAGCGGATGCGAAAAAATATATTGATGCAGGTATTAGTACCGATCATGAATGCTTTACGGCGGAAGAAGCCCTGGACAAATTGCAGTACGGCATGAAGATATTGATAAGGGAAGGCAGTGCGGCAAAAAATTTTGATGCATTGATCGGTTTATTAAATGACCATCCGGGTGAGATGATGTTTTGCAGTGATGATAAACACCCGGATAGTTTGGCAGAGGGCCATATCAACCAATTATGCGCCAGGGCTATTGCCAAAGGGATCAATATATTCAAGGTATTGCGGGCCGCCTGCATCAATCCGGTATTGCATTATAAAATGGAGGTGGGTTTGCTAAGAGAGGGCGATGCGGCTGATTTTATTTTGGTGGAAGACCTGGTAAATTTCAAAGTGGTGCAGACATATATTGATGGTGCATTGGTAGCGGAAAAAGGGAAGTCATTCATTGATGGAAATAAAGCTGGAATTATCAATCAGTTTAATTGTGCTGAACAAACAGCCAGTGCGTTTTCGGTTAAGCATGCGGGAGAAAAAGAAATTTTAGTGATAGAAGCGCTGGAAGGGCAATTGATCACCAACAAGCTAATGGCTGCGCCCAATATCATAAATGGTGAAATAGTAAGTGATGTAAGCAAGGATATTTTAAAAATGGTGGTTGTAAACCGTTATAAAATAGCGCCGGTTGCCAAAGCCTTCGTGAAAAATTTTGGTTTAAAGCAGGGCGCCATCGCATCAACCGTAGCGCATGACAGCCATAATATTATTGCCGTAGGCGCGGATGATGAAAGTATTTGCAAAGCTGTAAACCTGGTGATAAAAGAGCGGGGTGGCGTTAGTAGTGTTTCACATGAAAGAGAAATGATAATACCCTTACCGGTAGCTGGTTTAATGAGTAATGAAGATGGGTATAAGGTAGCCGCTTCCTACACCGCCATTGATAAAATGGTGAAAGAAGAATTAGGGTCAACATTGGCCGCACCCTTTATGACTTTATCCTTTATGGCATTGCTGGTAATCCCGCATTTAAAGCTGAGCGACCTTGGATTGTTTGACGGGGACGGGTTTACCCCCATCCCCTAAAGGGGAGTTATTCGAAGAGTTTAAGGTTGCTGCAATCCACTATAGAGCAGGGCAGGTGCATTAAAATTTAAAAGCCTGAGGCTGACATGATTATAGAAACAGAACGAACATAAAGTCTTTAAAACCCCGTAGGGGTGATATTTCACCCCTACGGGGTTTTAAAAAATCAAGAATGATACATTTCTATAATAATTACATCCCTTCGGGATTAAAAACAAGCTTCTTTTGTCAGAAATTGATTTTTAATGCGTTTGCCCTTCACTAAAAGGGTTATTATTTGAATAGTTGAAGTTTATTAGTTAACCTTAGCCCCTATCACTTTTATAACCACGCTATCCGTTCCTTTTGGTGCAAATTCCTTTGCTTTGAAATTGGCGGATTTACCAGGCCCTATTTTATCGTAAACTGTTTCATTCGTTGTTAACAATAAAGTGCCGGTTTTACTAAAGAAGGATAATTGCAACAGAACATCTTTGTAGGTGCATACTTTAGCATTATTGCCCACACTGCCTTTTACCACTGTTTGTCCTATCAGGTTGTGTTTATCATTACCGTTTACCGTTAAAAAAGCGACAGGGTTTTTCTTTTCTTTTTCTTCCAGTGTTTCTTTCGCCTGCTGGTATTTTTCTTTTTCGGCGGCGGCATCTTTAGCCTTGTTTTTGCAGGCCGAAAATATTACAAGGGATACCAATGCAATGCTGATGAGTTTTTTCATTTAAAAAAATTTATACAATTAAAATAAATAAAATTGATTTGGTTTGTTAAAGTTCCACAACAGTTATACTGCGCAACGGATAAATTAGTGAATTTAATTTGTCTGATAATCTTAAAAATAAACGGTATTTTAATTTATAACACAATTAAAGATCCCCAATGGTATTCAGTACAAGAGGGCGATGCAAGGATGATCCCCATAGCTGCTTCTTTGTTGGGATAAAAAAACTGTAACTCAATTTTTAACCCTTGCGCAGTATAAATCAAAACCGGAACTCATTTTACTTTATTTTAATTCACGGGGAACAAAAAATACCGTAAAGCAGGAACAAGTCTTGAGGTATTATTTTTTATAAAACCAAGTTCAACTCCCTGGTTGGGATTTAATGATCCCGGTTTAACGCAGTCTATACCGTTTTTATATTCCTGAAATAAGTTGACTAAAAAAAGGATGGCATACACTGCAAACAATAAATCTACTTAATCAGGAACGAAATATTTATATGATACCTTTTATATAGATTTTGTCAACCCCGCAGGCAATGGCTACGGAAACAAAAGTAATGTAATAGAATAATCTTAATGAGCTGCAGCGGATTTCCAAAAAACTTTTATTTTATCTGTTTTCACTTTTTTTCTTGCCTTTGCAAGGTCAAAGTTATTCTGTACCTGAAGCCAGAATTCAGCGCTAGTATTTTTAAATGCCGCTTCCAGCTTAATGGCCATTTCAGGTGTAACACTTTGCTTTGCATTAACTAAAACAGATAATGTTTTGCGGGTAATGCCTAAACCAGCGGCCACTTCTTCCATCGTCAACGCTTTGCCGGTCTCTTCCCTTAAAGCTTCAATTGTTTCCCGTATCAATTCGCCGGGATGTGCGGGGTTAAATAAAGGCATATCTTCTCCTTTTTATTTTAGTGATAATCAATATAATCAACTTCATAAACATTTTCACCTTCAAACCGGAATATGATACGGTAATTTTTGTCAACTTTTACCGACCAGAACCCTTTTAGATTTCCGGCCAAAGCATGAAGGTCGTAGCCAGGAACCTGCATCATTTGCGGATTAATAGCTGACTCCAGCCGGGTTAAGATTAAACGGATTTTAGCAATATGCCGTGGCTGCAGTTTCAATGCATCCCCTTTCTCATAATACAATCTTAATCCTTTATGCCGAATTGTGGCTATCATGTACAAATGTAACCTGAAACGTTACATGTCCCAAATAAATTTTTATACCTCCATGGAGTGATTTGTATTGTTGGATTGAGTGTGCCAACATATAATGTGGGAGCCATATCTTTCCAGCAGGAGGCGGGATAAGACGGCATGCTTTATATGTATATTTTTGATCAGCACCCTGTTCCAAAAGTTGATTACGTAAACAAATTACTGATCAAAATTACCATCCGTTTCCATAAATTTAGCAAAACCAATGTCTAACCCTTCCATTGAACTACCGCTCATGATACCAATTACCCTGTAAATCATAATTAAATTTCAAATTGCAGATTTCAAAATATAGATTTGTAAATATAGATGCATAAAAATCTATCCCCCGCCATGATTATCAACTTAAGCAAACAACATTCATTGGTAAGCAACTGGATGAGTGAATTAAGAGACCGGGATATTCAAACTGACCAGATGCGTTTCCGGCGAAACCTGGAACGTATCGGCGAAGTAGCTGCTTATGAAATCAGTAAGAAATTGCCATGGGAAGAAAAAGAGATCACTACACCATTAGGAATCGCCAATTGTAAAGTGTTACAGGCGCAACCGGTATTGGCTACCATTTTACGTGCCGGCCTTGGTATGCACACCGGGCTGCTGAATTATTTTGATAAAGGGGAAAACGCTTTTATCAGCGCTTACCGAAAACACAATTCCGATGGCGGTTTTGGTATAAGCCTTGAATATATGAGCTGCCCTGAAATAGACGATAAAGTAGTGATTATAAGTGACCCGATGATTGCCACTGGTTCTTCATTAGTAAAAGTTATTCAATTTCTGAAAGAAGAGGGGGATGTAAAGGAATTGCATATCGTGTGTGCGATAGCCTGCACCGTAGGCCTTGAATATGTGCTGAGGGCCCAGCCAAAGGCAACTATCTGGTGTGGTGATATTGATGATGAATTAACCGCCAAAGGTTATATCGTGCCTGGGTTGGGTGATGCAGGCGACCTGGCATTCGGGCTAAAAATACAATCGTAGAAAATGATGAATTTGGTATGCACCTATATAAATGTTACCCGCACGTTAACAAAACCACGCAGGTAAAGATCCACAATGGTATGCGGTACAAGAGGGCGATGCAACGATGTTGAGAAATGAAATATAGTTTGGACAAAAAACTGTATTGCGTAATCCCGGCCTGTGCCGACCTTTCGGCATTTTTATCGGGAATGCCATGAAATACTTCTGCCGGGACAACAAAAAAAAAGTTTGAGTGCAGCATTTTGGCGCAAATCCCTATCTTTAATATACCGAATTACTTCAACGATGAGAAAATTATTCATTTTAACCGGCGCCCTTTTATTTTCCTTATTACTACAGGCGCAGGATCCGCATTTTTCACAATTTTTCGCATCCCCATTAACGCTCAATCCCGCCTTTACCGGAAAATTTGACGGGCAACTCAGATTGGCCGCCAACCACAGGGACCAATGGCCATCCATACCTAAAGCTTATGTTACCACCAGCGCCTCGGTTGATTTTGGCATCTTAAAAAACAAAATCCCTTCCGGCGATGTTTTTGGTATCGGCATTTCGGGGTTAAGCGATCAAAGTGCGGATGCCGCATTAAAACTAAACTACGGCTCACTTTCGTTAAGCTACCATAAGGCATTGGATGAAGATGGGTACAACACCATCGGAGCAGGTTTTCAGGCCACCTACAGCAGCGCTATTTTAGATTTTACCAAACTTACCTTTGAAGACCAGTTGACACAAAACGGCTTTACGGGTACCACCATGGAAAATTTGAATAATGGCAGTAACCAGAATTACGTGGATGTAAATGCCGGTTTATTATTTTCAGGTTCCAGTAACGGTACCAATAACTATTACCTCGGCGCCTCGGTTTACCATATCAACCGGCCCAACCTTAGCTTTATTGACAAAGTATGGAACCTGTCGCCACGCATTACGGTGCATGGAGGTGGTTCATTTCCGGTTTCCGATATTTTATCCATCAACGCTTCCGCAATCCACCAGAT
>JANOTW010000114.1:0-12033 GCA_031416575.1 Ferruginibacter sp. | reverse complement strand
CCCCTTTAGGGCAATGTCATTTAGTTAAGGAATAACATCACCCTTCGGGGTTTAAATTTTTTTTATATTTTTTATATTTCTACAATCATGTCAGCCTTTCAGGCTTTAAAATCCCGTAGGGATGATATGATTGTAGAAATTGAATTACAAAAAACAAATCCAAACCCCGAAGGGGTGACATTATTGGTTACAAAAAATCCCTTAACTAGATGACATTGCCCTTTAGGGGATGGGGGTGACCGGTTTTATTTTTTTATTGAACAAAACAAAATTGTACCGATCTGCCGTTGCACAGTATAAATCAGGCATCATCAAATCAGACATCAAAAATCAGGCATCAGAAATCAGGCATCGAAAAATCAAACATCAAACATCAGACAGTAATTGCAAACTCCAAAGCATATATTGGTAATACGTTTTTCCGCAATGGGAGATGTGGCTATGACAGTGCCTGTTATAAAAAATGTATTACAGCAAAATCCAAAGCTACAAATCACTTTTGTATCCAATGCCTTTTTACAACCATTGTTCGAAGGTTTGGAAAGATGTCATTTTTATCCCGCGTTTTTGAAGGAACAACATAATGGAATAGCAGGTATTTTCCGTTTATTCAAAGCGTTAAACAGGCTTACCGCCTTTGATGCCATCGTTGATTTACACGGTGTATTACGTTCTCATCTGCTTACAACTTTATTCAAATTAAATGGATTTAAAACCGCTGCAATTGATAAAGGCCGAAGTGAAAAGAAAGCGCTTACCCGGAAAGGGAATAAAGTATTGAGCAAGCTCCCTGCCATGCATGAACGCTATGCGGAAGCCTTCAGAAAAATTGGCCTTTCCGTTTTGCTACAAAACAAAGAACCCGTATATAAAAAGAAACGGGTGCCAATAGCCTTACAACCCGTTTTTTCTTCGGGCCAAAGGGTAATTGGTGTAGCGCCTTTTGCCCAATATGAAGAAAAGATGTACCCTATCGAAAAGATGAAAACAGTAGTAGAACAATTAGCGGCGGCAAAAAATACCATCCTGCTTTTTGGTGGCGGAAAAAATGAGTCCGCCATTTTACAGCAATGGGGGCACGAGATTAAAGGTGTATATAATATTGCCGGCAGGTACTCTTTTGAAGATGAACTGGCAATTATCAGTAATATTGATAGTTTGATAAGCATGGATTCGGCAAATATGCACCTGGCTTCTTTATTCAATGTACCAGTGGTAAGTATATGGGGCGCCACCCATCCCTTTGCCGGCTTTCATGGCTGGGCGCAGGATGAAAAGAACATCGTACAGATTGATCTCTATTGCAGGCCATGTTCCGTATTCGGGAATAAGAAATGTTACCGGGGTGATCATGCCTGTATGAAATGGATTGGGGAGGAAGTGATCGTTAATAAAATCGCCCCCAGCCCCTAAAAATCAGTTTTCAATGAGTTTAAGGCATCAGAACCTTCGGGGCAGGGAATAGTAAGTTGGCTAATTTTAACTTTTACAAATAAAAATAAAAATGCAAAAAATTTCTTTGGCGATACATGGTGGGGCAGGTACTATTTTGAAGCAAGATATGACCCCTGATCTGGAGAAAGCTTACTTGCAGGGAATGGAAGATGCACTGGCAGCAGGCTACGCAATATTGGAAGCAGGCGGATCATCCGCCAACGCCGTAAAATCGGCGGTCGTTATTTTAGAGGACAATATATTGTTCAATGCTGGTAGGGGTTCTGTATTTACAAATGAAGGATTACACGAAATGGATGCTGCGATTATGGATGGCAGGAAGCTGGCTGCGGGCGCTGTAGCTGGTGTTCGCAATGTACGCAACCCAATTGAACTGGCCATGGAAGTAATGCGTAACAGTAACCATGTTTTGCTAAGTGGAAAAGGTGCGAACGATTTCGCCATTAAACATAAAATTAAATTAGAACCGGATGAATATTTCTTTTCTCAGTTTCGGTACGATCAATGGAAGCAAATGAAGGACAGCGATAACTATTCTTTAGATCACTCACACCAGCAATCAGAAGAAATAATGAGCCCTAATAAATTTGGAACCGTAGGAGCGGTTGCCTGTGATGGAAATGGAAATATCGCCGCAGCTACCAGTACGGGGGGCATGACGAACAAAAAATATGGCCGTATAGGTGACAGTCCTTTGATAGGGATCGGCACATATGCCAATAATAAAACCTGCGCCATCAGTTGTACCGGGCATGGCGAACCATTCATCAAAGCGGTTGCTGCCTATGATGCAAGTTGCCTGATGGAATACAAAGGCATGAATTTACAGGAAGCCATGAACGAAGTAGTAAATAATAAATTGATAATATTAGAAGGCGAGGGGGGAATGATAGGTGTGGATGCAGCAGGAAATGTGGCATTGGTTTTTAATAGTGCAGGGATGTACAGGGGAGCCAGCAGTAGTGATGGGACTTATTTTGTTAGCATTTATAAAGAGCAAGGTTAAAAAGTAAATAAGGTAAATAGGGTAAATAGGTATTTGGGGTAAATAGGGTAAATAAGGTAAATTAAGTTTATAAAGTATTTGAAATTTGCAGTCTATTACTTTTGCTCATCTCTTTTCTTTCGAAGGAAAATTAAATAGCCATTTAACAGCCGCTCCACTACTTTTCCTTTTTGCTTATGAATAAATAGTTGTTCTTCCGAGATATATTTTTCATCAAATGCATCTATTAAATGATTAATTGTTTCAGTTAATGAACCTCTTGCCTGAATGCAATAATGAATTTGGTCGGGAAAGGTAAACCTTCCATGTCCTTCGGTTATTAACGCATTGATTGATCGGGAACTTCATATAGCCTGGTCAGCAAGCCTGAATTTTTCTTCTGATGGAAATTGGGTAGCAAGTTTTCGGATTTCCATTTTAAATTCTCTTGCCTTCTTCCACAATTCCAGCTCCTCAAATCCAAAATTAATATTATCCATCTTATTTGTTTTTTACTATGCAACAGTCGTATAAACACTGTTGATCCATTTTAACCTTCAATCCCTCAGAATGCTGTCACTTACGATGTTCAATTTTACTTTATTTACCTAATTTACCTTATGTACCTAATTTACCTTATGTACCCTATGTACACTATTTACCTTATTTACCCTATTTACCCTATGTACCTTATTTACCTTATTTACCCTATTTACCCTATTTACTTTATTTACCTCACTTCCTCACCCCCTTACCTGCCCATCCCCCCGAACAATCCATTTATAACTACATATTTCATTAAGCGCCATTGGCCCACGGGCATGCAGCTTTTGGGTACTGATCCCTATTTCGGCGCCAAGCCCGAATTGTGCGCCATCAGTAAAAGCCGTTGAAACATTGGAGTAAACAACTGCAGCGTCTATCTGCTTAATAAATTGTTCAATGTGCTGCTTATTTTCTGCTATAATTGTTTCGCTGTGTTTGCTGCTGTATTCCGAAATATGGCTGATCGCTTCTTCAATATTTTGTACTGTTTTTATGGACATTTTATAATCAAGAAATTCAGTGCCATAATGCGTTTGATCTGCTCCTGATAACAATTGTCCGGGATATTTATTTTTCAAAATCTCATACGCTTCATTATCTGCGTAGATCAATACATTTTGTTTCGCCATATCCATTACAAGCTCTGGCAAATCATGCAAACGATTGGTATGTATCAGCAAACAATCCAGCGCATTGCATACACTCACTCTTCTTGTTTTTGAATTAAAAATAATTGCTTTGCCTTTTTGGGTGTCACCGCTTTCGTCAAAATAGGCGTGCACAATACCTGCGCCTGTTTCAATTACGGGTACCCTTGATTCTTTGCGTACATAATTAATCAGTTGCTGGCTACCCCTTGGAATAATTACGTCCACATAGCCAACAGCATTTAATAATTCCGTACTTGCCTCACGGGTGGCTGGCAATAATTCAATGCATGTTTCGGGAATACCATGTTGCTTTAAAACCGACCGGATGATTTTTACAATGGCTTTGTTGGAGGACTCCGCATCGCTGCCGCCTTTTAAAATACAGGCATTCCCCGATTTTAAACACAAAGAAAATACATCAAAAGTTACGTTGGGCCTGGCCTCGTAAATAATCCCGATAACCCCAAGCGGCACCGTTATTTTACTTATATGCATACCATTATCCATGGTACGCTCCTCCAATACTTTGCCTAATGGGGTTGGCAATGCGGCTACATTTATTATTTCACCCGCAATGTCCTGTATGCGTTGAAGTGTAAGTTTTAGCCGGTCATACTTTGGGTCATCAACCGGCATCCTGTCAAGGTCTTTTTGATTTTCTTTTATTATCTCCTCACTGTTAGCAATAGCCGCTTCCGCCAAACTTTTTAATACTTCGTTTATCTCCTCCCGGCTCAATTGCACAAGCGTTTTGCTTGCCTTTTGAACGGCTTTAAAATTTTCCGTTAATAAATGTTGCATTGTTATCATTTTATTTGATCATCGTTTAAGAATAAATAATCATAATGCACCAAAGCTTTTTCATTTTTTTTGTGCATTAAATCCGTCGCCTTCTCCGAATTATATTGCGCCCTGCCCACACCTAATTGTTTGCCTGAACTACCCGTTATTTTAATAATATCCCCTTTCTTAAAACTCCCTTCAATTTTTGTAATGCCTACTGGTAATAAACTGGTTGGTTTATTTGATTGTAATGCTTTCTCAGCGCCTTCATCAATATATACAATACCTTTTACAAATCCTTCGGAGTGCGCCACCCATTTCTTTATGCCGGAGATATTTTTCCTGGGTTTAAATAAAGTGCCGATGGGTTTATCTTCCAAAATATCTATCAAAATATTATCATCCTTGCCATTTGCTATTTGTACCGGGATACCCATGCTTGCCACCTTATTCGCTATACTGCATTTAGTCAGCATGCCCCCCCGCCCAAAATTGGATTTTTCGGGAGTAATAAAATTTTCAAAAGCGGTATCGCCATATTCAATGATGGGTATCACCTTTGACGACGTCTTATTTGGGGAACCATTGTAAATCCCTTTTACATTAGAAAGGATAATCAATTTATCCGCATCAACCATACTGGAAACCAGGCCTGCCAGTTCATCGTTGTCGGTAAACATCAATTCGGTAACCGATATCACATCGTTTTCATTTAAAACCGGCATTACATTATTTTGTAGCAAAACTGTAATACAATTTTTCATATTGATATAATGTTCCCTGTCCCTGAAATCTTCTTTAGTTACCAGCACCTGGGCACATAAACAACCTTGCTTTGCAAATTGCTCCGCATAAATATTGATAAGTTTTATTTGCCCCACGGCTGCAAACAATTGTCTTTTACTGATCACATCTGTTTTTTTAGGCAGCGTGATCAAACTTCTGCCTGCCGCTACGGCGCCTGATGAAACCAATATTATTTCAATACCCTGTTTGTTCAAAATACTGATTTGCCGGGTAAGTTGTTCAATACTTTTCAAGTCAAGCCCTTCATTATTTTGCGCTAATACATTTGATCCAATTTTTATTACGATTCTTTTTTTTCTTTTAGGCATGTGTAAAATTATTGTTTTTAAAATAAACCTTGTATTGCAAGTTCATCCGGGTGCATTCCATTTATGAACTGTTAAGGTATTTTGAAACAAAGAATTGAAACTGTTATTTCAATGTGGATTTATACTGCGCAACGGATGAAATGGTAAGTTAAAAATTATTGTCCAGGCAGTGAAGCAATGAGCGTCATCGTTGCATCGCCCTCTTGTACCGCATACCATTGGGGATCTTTAATTACGTTTTAAATTAAAGTTGAGCTGTTTTTTTATTTGGGTTTAAGCAAAAGCAAAATGCCACTATTTTATCCGTTGCGAAGTATAATTGACATGGAACTTTTATTTGCTGATTATTTTTTTTATTTTGTTAGTCTAAAAATAGTTTCATGAAAAAAATAAAATGGCCCATCATCGTTGTTACTGCATACGTTTTCTTTTATCAGCTTAGTCCATATTCTGGTATTTCCGATAAAATAATCATAACCATGTTTGCTATTTCACCCATCGCCGTAATGTGGATGGCATACAAAATATTAAAAAATGGCATTCCATCCCAACGAACTTTTGACGAATATTTTTATGAGGCCCCAGATTATAAACGGAATAACATTTCTGAAGTTTGATGGCTGATTTTTTGATGGCTGGTTTCTTTCAACCTGGTAATACATTTTGCTACAACAAAATGAGTGTAAACTATTTATGGCACTTCTATTCGCCGGGGTTTTTACGGATGCGGCTTTTATTATTTGTAGTGCAGGTAGTGAAAACCCCGCCGCGAAATAAGTGGTACTAACAACAGTAAAAAAACATATAGTATAATAAACTGGAACCAACCCTGCAATAACCAAATTCTGTAGCAAATTTAAAAAGAGTACCACATAGCTGCAAATGTACAAGAGGGCGATGCAACGATGATCCACATGGCTTCTAAGCCAGGACAAAAATTTTTATTTTCAAATATTTTTATAGATGATATCTTTTAAAAAGATGTCATCTATAAAAAAACCGCAACATTACTGTTGCGGTTTTTAATTACTATTTTTTAAACATTACTTCACTTCTTCAAACTCAGCATCGGTTACATTCTCAGCGTGATCTCCCTGGCCTTGCCGAGACCCGTTTGCATCACTCTGTGGTTGTTGCTGACCACCGGCGGTTTCACCCGCCTGTGTTGCTTTGTACATTTCTTCGCTGGCTGCTGTCCAGGCGGCATTCATTTCTGCTACTGCCGGATCAATGGCCGCGATATCCTGTAGTTTGTGCGCTTCCTTTAGTTTAGCCAAAGCCGCTTCAATCGGCGCTTTTTTATCGGCGCTGATTTTATCGCCATATTCTTTCAGTTGTTTTTCCGTCTGGAATATTAAACTATCGGCCTGGTTTATTTTTTCTATTTTTTCTTTTTCTATCTTATCACTTGCTTCGTTGGCTTTAGCTTCATTCTTCATTTTTTCAATCTCTTCCTTACTTAAGCCGCTACCTGCTTCAATACGGATGTTGTGGCTTTTGCCAGTGCCTTTATCCTTGGCCGTTACATGCAGTATGCCATTGGCATCAATATCAAAAGTAACTTCTACCTGTGGAACGCCACGTGGCGCCGGCGGTATGCCATCCAGATTAAACATACCCAGGCTTTTGTTTTGGGTAGCCAATGGCCTTTCTCCCTGTAATACCTGAATTTGTACGCCTGGCTGGTTATCGCTTGCGGTGCTAAAGGTTTCCGATTTCTTGGTCGGGATGGTAGTATTGCTTTCAATCAGGCGTGTCATTACGCCCCCCATTGTTTCAATACCCAGACTTAATGGCGTCACATCCAGCAACAATACATCTTTAACATCACCTGATAATACTCCTCCCTGTATTGCCGCACCTATTGCAACCACTTCATCGGGGTTAACACTGCGATTGGCTTTTTTGCCAAAGAATTTTTCAACGATTTCCTGCACTTTTGGAATACGGGTGCTACCACCTACCAAAATAACTTCGTTTATATCGTTAATACTTACACCTGCATCTTTCAATGCCAGTTCGCATGGCTTTAAACATCTTGCAAATAAATTATCGGCTAATTTTTCAAATTGCGCCCTGGTTAATTTTTTCACCAAATGCTTGGGAACACCGTCCACTGCGGTTACGTAGGGCAGGTTGATTTCCGTTTCGGAAGAAGAAGACAATTCTACCTTCGCTTTTTCAGCAGCTTCCTTCAGGCGCTGCCATGCCATTGGGTCTTTTCGCAGATCAATCGCTTCGTCTTTCTTGAATTCTTCAGCTAACCAATCCATCAATACTTTATCAAAATCATCACCACCCAGGTGCGTATCACCATTCGTGCTTTTTACTTCAAATACACCCTCGCCCAATTCAAGGATAGAGATATCAAAAGTACCACCACCTAAATCGAACACGGCGATTTTCTGATCCTGGTGTTTTTTATCCATGCCATAAGCCAATGCCGCAGCAGTTGGTTCATTAATAATACGGCGTACATTCAATCCTGCGATTTCGCCGGCTTCTTTTGTAGCCTGTCGCTGTGCGTCATTAAAATAGGCAGGTACTGTAACTACCGCTTCCGTTACTTCGTAACCCAGGTAATCTTCAGCGGTTTTCTTCATTTTCTGAAGGATCATCGCACTTATTTCCTGTGGTGTATATAATCTGCCATCTATGTCAATACGGACTGTATCATTGTCACCTTTCACTATTTTATAGCTGGTATGACTAATATCATCAATCACTTCGTTCCACTTATGGCCCATGTAACGTTTTACACTCATAATAGTGTTGTGCGGATTAGTTATAGCCTGGCGTTTGGCAGGATCACCAACTTTACGCTCGCCATTTTTAAGAAAAGCTACAATGGAGGGTGTTGTACGACGGCCTTCATCGTTTGCAATTACTACAGGTTCGTTGCCTTCCATTACGGACACGCAGCTATTGGTAGTTCCAAGATCTATTCCAATTATCTTTCCCATGATTACATTTATTTTATTGTTCGTAGTAGCTATTCAATGATTGTGCCATAAGGATTTAGGGTGAAAAAATGGCAGGGCGGATGTTTGATGCCTGATGTCTGATGTCTGATGTCTGATTTGATGATGTCTGATTGTTTGGGCACCCTGATGTTAGTCCCCAACCCCTAAAGGGGAGGTCTTTGAACAACCTGCTTGAAATTGCAAAGTATTTTTATCGAATATTTTAAAGACCGTCACTCATACTAAAAGGCCATTTAACATAAAGCCGGGAACAATTGAAGTTCATCCTTTGGGGCAGGGTGGTTGAATAACTCCCCTTTAGGGGTTGGGGGTTTTAAATGTATAATGCTTCTGGCTTAAATAACTGAATATGATAACGATCACCGTTGTCATCAGTTTAGCGATGGTGGGATATACATGAAAATATTCCACGAATAATTTTATAAAAACATAATTGAATAAAAGGTTCATCATTACAATTAGAAAATAGCGGAATAACTGAACATGGCCCCTAATATTCGAGTCGGTCCATACAATGTATTTCGACATTAGGAACCCGATGGGGAAAGTAATTGCAAAAGAAAATAAAAATGCCGCGATATGTGGCTGAAATGCAATGAAACCCAGTTCAACGATTTGCTTGCGGAAAACAAAATTGTAAAGGATAAAGAAAAGGGAAATATCAAGTGCTACATTAGCGCCACCACAGGCTGCATAGCGAAAAGTATTCAATGCCACCAGCCTTTTAAACGGAGGATAAAAAAAATCAATCACTGATATAATGCCGTGTTTAACCATACTTGAAAAAACAGCCGCGAAGGTAAATTTATTTTCTGTTTTTATTGGATCAAAAAAATATCCCACCGTGAGGCAGGATATTTTATTACAGTATTTCCTTGTATTATTCTTAAAATGTATAACGGGCTGCAATGCCACCAAAGTCACCGCCAAATCCATTATACCTTCCATTACCAAATTCAACCGATGGTTGCCAATCGGCGGAAAGATTGAGCGGGATCTTATTAAATTTATAATCCAAACCTATCACACCATCTAACCCAGCAGCAGCATAACCGCCTCTCCCATCCCTAATATCATTATAATACCTACCGTTATAAAACCCTACATGAAACCCGGGGCCAACGTACCATTTTAATCCGGGGGCGCCAGGTATATCCCAATGAAATTCAAATAACCCCGTGAGCCTTCCACCCCTTTCCCATGCATAACCCAATGCTTCCAAAGCAATACCTTTATTAATAAAATGTTTAAGGGTAACAGCCGCACCGCCAGACCCGGGATAAACCTTTACACCCAATGCCGTTTTGTAGGTAGAGGAATTAAAAGACCTGCTTTTTTGCGCAGTAACATTGGCAATTGCCAGTAAGGAAATAACTACCGCTAATAAAATTTGCTTTTTCATCATATCATTTATTTAGTTCAAAATCAATCTTGTAAATATCGTGCCAAGACTTAAATACAAATTTCTCAATCACTCAATTTCACGAAAGTTAAATTCATTGTCTAAATAATCCGTTCTCAATTTTTAATTCTTAATTTTTAATTCTTAATTCGTATTACCTAACCTCTAACTATACAATTCTTCCTTTATTGTCTTTACTCTTTCATCCACCAGGTATTCATCATAAGTCATCAGGCGGTCTATCATTCCTTTGGGCGTAATTTCAATGATCCTGTTGGCTACCGTATTCATAAACTGGTGATCATGCGTAGTCATTAATACAACCCCCGGAAAATTCAACATCCCATCGTTGAAGGCGGTAATACTTTCCAGGTCGAGGTGATTGGTTGGTTCATCCAATATAACCAGGTTGGGGTTTTGCAGCATCATCTTACTGATCATGCAACGTACCTTTTCGCCGCCACTTAATACATTTGTTTTCTTTAAAATTTCATCTCCGCTAAATAACATCTTACCCAGAAAACCACGCAGGAAATCTTCATCCACATCCTTTACATAAGGCGGAACGAACTGGCGCAACCAATCTATCAGGTTAAGTGAACCTGTAAAAAACTCCGTATTATCGTTGTTTAAATAAGCCGGTGTAATGGTGGTTCCCCATTCATACTTTCCATGATCGGGTTTTATCCTTCCATTGATGATCTCAAAAAAGGTAGTAATTGCCAGGGGGTTTTTGCTAAGGAAGGCGATCTTTTGCCCCTTTACAATATCAAAATTAATATTGCTGAACAGAGGTTTGCCATCCAGGGATTTGGATAATTTCTCCACATTGAGTATTTGATTCCCCACTTCCCGCTCTGGTTTAAAAATAATGCCGGGGTATTTCCTGTTGCTGGGTGTAATGTCTTCAAAAACCAATTTATCCAAAGCCTTTTTACGGGAAGTAGCCTGTTTCGATTTGGATGCATTGGCGCTAAACCTGGCGATAAATTCCAACAGGTCCTTCTTTTTGTCCTCCATCTTCCTGTTCTTGTCAGAAGCCTGTCTTGCAGCCAACTGGGAACTTTCGTACCAGAAAGTATAGTTGCCGGTATAAATTTTAATTTTTTTCTTATCAACATCCGCCACATGCGTACACACCGCATCCAGAAAGTGACGGTCGTGGCTCACTACCAGCACAATATTCTCGTAATCCGCCAAAAAGTTTTCCAACCAACTGATGGTTTCCACATCCAGGTTATTGGTAGGTTCATCCAATAATAATATATCCGGATTGCCAAACAAAGCCTGCGCCAGCAATACCCTTACCTTCAGGTTAGCGGCAATATCCTTCATCAACACCTGGTGCATTTCATCCTTTACACCCAATTCATTCAGAAACTGAGCGGCATCGCTTTCTGCGGTATAACCGCCTATTTCCCCGAAATGATGTTCCAGTTCCCCTGCCTTCATACCATCCGCTTCAGTAAAATCTTCTTTCATGTAGAGAGCATCTTTTTCTACCATGATATCCCACATTTTTTTGTGCCCCATCATTACCGCCTGCAGTACCGTTTCCTCGTCAAACTCAAACTGGTCCTGCCTTAGCGTTGCTATCCGTTCCCCGGGGCTAATATCCACCGTTCCTTTATTAGGCTCAATTTCGCCACTCAGTATCTTTATAAAGGTTGACTTACCGGCGCCATTGGCCCCAATTACACCATAGCAATTGCCCTTGGTGAAACTGATATTGACTTCATCAAATAAAACCCGTTTGCCATAAGCCAGGGTTACGTTATTTACACTTATCATAATTTTAAAATGGGCGCAAAGGTAAAGAATAATGAAGAATGGATAATGAAGAATTAGCAATTAAAAATTAGGAATTAAGAATGTTTGCGTTTTGGCATCAATGAGTACATTTTTTTGGACCGGGCATTGGTTTTCATGGCATCATCGTTGTGTTATGCTAATCCCGATTTTTTATCGGGACTCCCTTATACCGCATACCAGTGGGGAACTTTCATTATGTTGTAAAATTAGCGAAACATAAGCCGGGGTTAGTATGGATGCATCCCAAATTGTCGCTACAGTTATCAGGAACGTGGTCGGTGTCCCACCGACCACGTCGGGC
>JANOTW010000113.1:0-4114 GCA_031416575.1 Ferruginibacter sp. | reverse complement strand
GATGTACTTGTTTTCCCTACATTGTTCGATGGGTTCGGTTTGGTTATTTCGGAAGCCATGTCTCAGGGTACGCCTGTAATTGCTACCTATAATTCCGCAGGCCCCGACCTTATTGAGCATGGAAGAAATGGTTGGCTGGTGGAATCCGGCTCTACCCCTGCGCTCCAGGCCATTATTGAGGGGTTAGTTAAAAACCCTGCTTACATTGCAAAGGTTGGCTTTCAAGCCATGGAAACAGCACGAATGCGGCCTTGGGCTATTTTCAGAAAAGAGCTTTCAGATGCAATAAAACGGCATTATCTTTCTATGGCATGAAATAATTTTACTAAATACTTTCCATCAAATTGCAAACTTGCTTTTTTAAGAAGGTAAGAAATAAAGGTTGTAAATTATCCATGGTTTCGGCTGAATAATCAAGCAATTATACTACACAAGTGATAAAAACCTGAAAAAAAAGTTTTGTCCAGGCAGTGAAGCAATGTGCATCATTGTTGCATCGCCCTCTTGTACTTAATACCATTGGGCAACTTTAATTACGTTTTAAATTAATTCCCAAGCGTATTTTATTTGGTTATTGTGCAAAATAAATATCACTAATTTATCCCTTGCGCAGTATAGTACAATAGCAACAAAATGGGGAATGAAACAGTTCCAGCTATATCAGACTGGAATAATATAGGGTGATGTTGTGAAGTTTGCCCAACAATTTTTCCTTCCAAAATAAAATATGGATACCACTATCAAGAAAATAGCCGGGATGAAAACTGACCGGATTTCAAAAATAAATGGCCTGCTGGGGAGTAATTATAAGGCTGTGCCTATTGATCCCAATCACATTCTCAAAGTATGGATCTGGGTATTTTTTTTTCTTTGGATTTTTGATGGGGCATTGCGCAAATGGGTTTTCCCTGCCTTATCAATGCCGTTATTAATAGTTCGGGATCCCATAGTATTATGGCTGATAATTTTAGCATCCAGGCGTGGCTTACTTAAGATTAATTTCTATTTAACCGGGATGGTCATTCTGGGGGTAATAAGTTTGTTTACCGCTGTTGCTTTTGGGCATGGTAATATCTGGGTGGCCATCTATGGTGCCCGTACCCTGCTGCTTTACTTCCCGATGATATTTGTTATCGGCCGGATCTTTAACCAGGAAGATGTAATAAAGATAGGGAAGGTAGTATTATGGATTGCCATTCCTATGACTGTTCTTTTGTTCCTGCAGTTTTACAGCCCCCAATCAGCTTGGGTAAACAGGGGTGTAGGCGGCGATGAGGCTGGAGCCGGATTTGGCGGTGCCCTGGGTTTTTTTCGTCCTCCAGGTACTTTTTCGTTCACCAATGGAACCACCTGCTTTTATAGTTTAGTTGCACCATTTCTAATTTATTTTTGGTTGAATCCCCAAAAAATTAATAGAATGGTTTTGATCGGCGCTACAGGGGCTTTGATTGTTGCTATACCCCTTTCTATCAGCCGGGCTTTGTTTTTGCAGGTAGCCATATCTGTTATTTTCTTGTTGATAGCAATATCCAGGAATCCTAAATATTTTGGTAAAATATTTAGCGCCACCTTATTGGTAATAGTAGCGTTAGCTCTGTTTAGCCGGGCTAGTTTTTTTAGCACTGCCACAGAGGCATTTACAGACCGATTTGATGGGGCTAACGAAAGTGAAGGTGGATTGATAGAGGGTGTGTTAGGTGAACGTTTTTTTGGGCAGTTATTGAAGGCAGTCACCGGGTCAACAGATGAGTCGGTATTTGGTTTTGGCGTTGGTAGCGGTACCACACTCGGTGCTAATTTGCTCAATGATGACAGAGTTGCTGAAATGGCCGACTTTGAATGGATGAGGGAGATAGGGGAGCTCGGATTAATGGGCTTATTAGTAATAGGTATCAGGGTGGGACTATCATTAAAAATTGCTATGGCAAGTTACCGGAAATTAGAATTTAGTGATATGCTCCCCTGGTTGTTAATGAGTGTAGGCATTTTGGTTGTAACGCAGGGCCAATGGCACCAGCCTACGGCATTGGGATTTTGTGCTTTAATAGGGGGTCTATGGCTAGCTTCTCTAAGAAACCCCGGGATTAGAAAAATTAGTGGAAATAGAAAAAGAAATTTACCTGGTAAGGGTGGTTTTCTTACCAGCGTGGCCAAAAACAAAACAGGATAATTTTGTTCCATTAATTGCTGCCATTCTTGTAAGAAAAACGATTTGATATGAAAGACGTGATTTTTATTAATTCACATCCCATTCAATATTTTGCACCCATGTATAAGTTTATGAACGAACATGCGGTAAATACAAAAGCATGGTATTGTTCGGATGAATCAATCAAGGGGGGGCTTGATAAACAATTTGGGGTTGAGGTAAAATGGGATATCCCTTTATTGGAAGGATACGGCTATCGTTTTTTTAAAAATTACTCCTGGAAACCATCGCACGCTAACGGTTTTTTTGGGTTGATCAATTTGGGGATTATTGTACAGCTTTTCAAAATCCCGAAATCAGTAATCATAGTACATGGGTGGAATTATTTTACCCACTTCTTTGTTTTAATGATTGGAAGATTAATAGGTCATACCATCTGCCTGCGTTGCGAAATGCCACAAAACCAGGAAGTGCTTAAAAAGGGTTGGAAAATGAGTATTAAAAGGGTCGGATTGAAGTATATACTTTTTCCACGGGTCAATTATTTTTTATATATCGGTACACAAAACCGTCTATTCTATCAGAGTTTTGGACTAAAAGATGACAAAATGATATTTTGTCCTTATTCGGTGGACAACGGCCGTTTCAGTAAAGAAAAACAGGAACTTGTATTAGAAGTGGTAACCATAAAACAAAAATTGGGCATACCGCCAGAAGATAAAATAATTCTTTATTCGGGAAAATACATGGAAAAGAAAAGGCCCATGGATTTGTTGAGAGCCTTTGGTAAGCTAAATAACCCCGGTTGTTGGCTAATCTTGGTTGGTGAGGGAGGGTTGCGAAAAGAAATGGAGAAATTTATAGCTGATAATCAATTAAAACAGGTGATCCTTACAGGTTTTGTTAATCAATCCCAGGTATCAGAATACTACGCCATTAGTGATGTATTTGTAATGTGTTCCTCCATCGGGGAAACATGGGGGCTTTCAGTGAATGAAGCAATGAATTTTGGGTTACCTGTGATAATTTCAGATTTAACCGGTTGTTCTGAAGATATGGTAAAAAATGGTGATAATGGTTACATTTTTGAAACTGGCAATACGGATCAATTGGCTTTAAAACTCGACGAAGTATTAGTTAAGAATAAATTATCCATGGAAACTCCTCCTGAAACTATAGTTAATAAACATAGCTATTCTACAGTAACCGAAAATATTAAACCAATAAGAATTTATTAAATGCGCCAAAGGGACAATGGGCGCAGCCTACCTCACTTGGATTCAGTGTTATTATTGGAGGGTTAACAATTGCTTCTCTGCGAAAACCTGTCAAAACAATTCACCCTTCAAAAATTCGGGAAGCGATTCAGAAAGCCAAGCAGGGACAAAGTATTTAACTCAACCACCAATTAATATGTCGTATAAAATTTTCCGGAATAAGTGAATATAGTTTTTTTTGTGCATGCCGGTTTTCTTGAGTCCCAAAGCATGCCCCGGTTTGCGAAGATGCTGGCGGAAGGTATGAATGAACGAGGGCATACTATTAATATCTGGCACCCCAAACCACGGTTTATTCGTCTTCCTTTACACAAAAAGTTAAAAAAGTGGTTGGGGTATCTTGATCAGTATCTTATATTTCCGCAGGAAGTAAAAAGGCGTTTAAAACATTGTACTAACAATACCATTTTCGTCTTTACGGATCATGCACTTGGGCCATGGGTACCCCTGGTGGCCGCCTTTCCGCATGTAATCCATTGCCATGATTTTCTTGCACAGCGTTCGGGACTTGGCGAAATTCCGGAAAATATAACCGGATGGACCGGCAGGCAATATCAAGGTTTTATCCAAAGAGGTTATTCAAAAGGAAAAAATTTTATTTCCGTATCGCAAAAAACAAGGGATGACCTTCATCTGTTTCTCGGTTTTATTCCTCCTGGTTCAGAAATGGTATATAATGGGTTGAATC
>JANOTW010000112.1:0-1768 GCA_031416575.1 Ferruginibacter sp. | reverse complement strand
AAGTTTCTCATATCCACTATCCGGCTATCAGTAAAATAATTAAACAGACCTGCGCCGACTTTGGTATCCATTATGTAGAATATCCAAAAATGCGCCATGCAATAGCTTCACATGCTTCGTATTTACGGAGGATGGGAAGAGGGGATTAAGAAATGTTTTTTTGAATGAAATGGCCTTTGTATTCCCGGTAGGATTCAAAGGCTTTTTTATTAGACTTCGCAACGGATAAAAACGTGAATATTTTTTTTTGTCCAGGCTTTTACGCAATGGGCATCAAGTTGTGCCACTCACTTTTACCGCATACCATTGGGGATCTTTAATTGCGGTTTAAATAAAAAACCTGGATATTTTATTTGGTTATCAAACAAACAAATTCACTAATTTACCCTTTGTGCAGTATAACAGTAAGCGCCAATTATTCACACTTTATAATTTGGGTTAATTTAAAACGCAATTAAAGATCCCCAATGGTATGCGGTACAAGAGGGCGATGCAACGATGATGGCCATTGCCTCCCGGCCTGGACAAAAAATCTTATTCACGTTTTTATCAAAACAGGCAGGGCCAAAGAGACAGGGTACAGGCACAGGATGATTATCAAACAAATATTGCAGCAAATAAAGAGATTGAAGCTTTGCAAATTCAGATAAGGAATTTAGAAACTGAAAAATTGGATAAGCTCATCGGGATGCTGAAAGAAATGAAAAAAAATACATAAAGCAATTGGTATTCAATGGCGATAGCCTTTTAAAATAACTTATCTAAATTTGCAGTTGAAAATTATAAAGATGCCTGAAGAAAAGAGCCTGAATTTTATAGAAGAAATAATTGAAGCGGATTTGGAGAGTGGAAAGTATTCGTCTATTCTTACCCGTTTTCCGCCGGAGCCAAACGGTTACCTGCACATTGGCCATGCCAAAAGTATTTGTTTAAACTTTGGCCTGGCATTGAAATACGGAGGACAAACCAATCTTCGGTTTGATGATACCAATCCCTTAAAAGAGGAAACGGAATATGTTGACAGCATTAAGGAAGATGTAAACTGGCTCGGTTTTACCTGGGCCAATGAATTATACGCCAGCGATTATTTTGACCAGTTACATGGATTGGCTGTAATGCTTATCAATAAAGGATTGGCGTATGTTGACGATTCCAATGTGGATGAAATAGCTGCACTAAAAGGCTCCCCTACCGAACCTGGTAATAACAGCCTATACCGGAACAGGGCCATCGAAGAAAATCTTTTGCTATTTGCAGGAATGAAAGAAGGCAAATACCAGGATGGTGAAAAAGTATTAAGGGCAAAGATAGATATGGCGGCCAACAACATGCACATGCGGGACCCTATCATTTACCGCATCAAACATGCGCATCATCACCGGACCGGCGATAAGTGGTGCATTTACCCGATGTACGATTTCGCCCATGGGCAAAGTGACAGCATCGAAAATATTACCCACAGTATTTGCACGCTGGAATTTATACCTCACCGCGAGTTGTACGACTGGTTTATTGAAAAGCTCGAAATCTTTCCCTCCAAACAGTACGAATTCGCCCGGCTCAATATGACCTACACGGTAATGAGTAAACGCAAACTGCTGCAATTGGTAACGGAGGGATATGTGCAGAGCTGGGATGATCCCCGGATGCCAACCATCAGCGGAATGCGCCGCAGGGGTTATACCGCCGAAAGCATCAGGAATTTTTGCGACCGGATTGGTGTAGCCAAAAGAGAAAACCTGATTGATGTAAGCCTGCTGGAGTTTTG
>JANOTW010000111.1:0-3886 GCA_031416575.1 Ferruginibacter sp. | reverse complement strand
CTGCACGGCCGGTTTCCTGGTAATAATTTTCTATTGATTTTGGAATATTAAAATGGATTACAAAACGAACAACCGGCTTGTCGATACCCATGCCAAATGCGATGGTGGCAACGATTACCTGTACATCTTCGTTGAGGAAAAGATCCTGCCGGTCTGCACGCAGCTTACTATCCAGGCCAGCATGATAGGCTACCGCTTTTATGCCATTGGCCATCAGCATATCCGCCAGTTCTTCGGTAGTTTTCCTGTTAAGCGTGTAAATGATGCCGCTTTTTCCTTTGTTTTGAGAAATAAAACGTACAATGCTTGTAACTGTTTGCTCCTTATGTATTTTTGGTAATATCTCGTAATATAAATTAGGCCGGTTAAAGGATGAAATATAGATCTGTGGATTTCTCAAGCCAAGGTTTCTTAAAATATCACTTTGCACTTTTGGGGTAGCGGTTGCAGTTAGCGCTATCATGGGTGCATGTGGATTGATCATTTCCATCATCTCTCTCAGCCGGCGGTATTCGGGCCTGAAATCGTGCCCCCATTCAGAGATGCAATGTGCTTCATCCACCGCGAAAAAGGAAATGTTCAGGTCCTTGAAAAACTCTATATTTTCTACTTTCGTCAGGGTTTCAGGAGCTACGTACAGCATTTTTGTTTTGCCGGTAACCAGGTCGTCTTTAACGATTTTCTGTTGCCCTTTATTAAGCGTACTGTTTAAAAAGTGTGCCACATCATCTTTGCTGCTGTAGCTTCTTACCAGGTCCACCTGGTTTTTCATCAATGCGATTAACGGGGAAACTATGATAGCGCACCCTTCACTAATGATGGCCGGCAACTGATAGCACAAACTTTTGCCACCACCGGTAGGCATTATTACCAACGCATCGTTGCCTGCCAATAAATTTTTTATGATTGTTTCCTGTGGTTCCTTAAAACCATCAAAACCGAAGTAATCCTGTAGCTGGGTGGTAAGGTTTAGGTTTTTCTCTTTGCAGATTGCCTTTACGGCTTTTTTTTCAACCGGTTTCAACTGCGGTTCTTTACCAGAACCGGTTTTTGTTTTTGCTTTTACTGTAGCCATAGCTGTCTTTTTCCTCAAGCTGGTTTTTAATAATGATAGGTTGGAAAAATACCCTTTACTTCAAATATGTTAAGTATTTTACCTGGTTTAGAATTTTAAAGGAGAGCGAAGTTACTTCAATACACCTGCAAATTCAAATTAACATCAGTTTCGAAAGGGTTTAAGTTAGTCATTTTTTTTTAAAATCTTATTACTATTATACAACTAAACTGCACCGGGGGTAATAAAATACCGGTTGCAATTGGCGCTAATAACGAAATGATTTGTTCATACATTTTAAGGAGGTTAAGCAAACTTCAATACTCTTTTGCGTTATGAACGAATTAAAGTAGGTTTGCTGCTTCAAAAATGGGCGATAAAAAAATCATACAAACAGCGTTGCGAACTATTCAAATGGAAGCAGATTCAATCTGCAGGCTGAAAGAATTTATCAATGCTGATTTTGAAAGGGCGTTGAATGCCATTGCCGCTTCAAAAGGCAGATTGGTGGTAAGTGGTATTGGAAAAAGCGCCATTATAGCAAAAAAAATTGTAGCCACATTGAATAGTACCGGTACACCGGCGGTGTTTATGCATGCCGCAGATGCTATTCACGGGGATTTGGGTATGGTGCAACAAGATGATATTATTATCGTTATTAGCAAAAGTGGGGATAGCCCCGAAATAAAAGTATTGGTTCCGCTGATCAAAAACTTTGGTAATATTTTGATTGGCATGGTGGGCAATACGGACTCATTCTTAGCCAGGCAAAGTGAAATCGTATTAAATACAACGGTAGATCAGGAAGCTTGCCCTAATAACCTGGCCCCTACCAGCAGTACTACGGCGCAGATGGTGATGGGAGATGTATTGGCGGTTTGCCTCATGGAAATGAAGGGGTTTGGCAGCGCTGATTTCGCGAAATTTCATCCGGGTGGCGCATTGGGTAAACGATTATTTTTAAGGGTAACTGACCTCGCTTCTTTAAATGAAAAGCCAGCGGTAGCAGCCAGCGCCGGTATCAGGGAAGTTATTGTAGAGATGACCAATAAGCGCCTCGGGGTAACAGCAGTGGTAAGTAATGAGGATATCATTGAAGGCATCATAACTGATGGGGACCTGCGGCGTATGCTTGAAAAGGGAGATAGTTTTGAACTTTTAAAGGCGAATGACATCATGTCGAAGACCCCTGTTACAGTGGAAGAAGATGTATTGGCGGTAGATGCACTGGATATCATGAAAGCCAGGAATATCAGCCAGTTGGTAGTGGTTGATAAAAAGATTTATAAAGGGATAATTCATATACACGATATTATAAAAGAAGGGATAATTTAAAGGTGAACGGGCAATATTTAACGATTGAACATTGCCCCTTTACGAATTAATAGTCAATATAATAAAACAGATAAACAAAGTATGACGAAGAACAATTACGTAGCGATAATGGCAGGTGGTATAGGCAGCAGGTTTTGGCCAATGAGCCGGACGGATTTTCCAAAACAATTCCTCGATATTTTAAATACGGGCAGAACCCTGATCCAGTCCACTTTTGATAGGTTTGCCTTGTTTATCCCCAAAAACCATATTTACATTGTAACTACTGAACAGTATAAAAATATTGTTGCCGAACAACTTCCCGATCTGCCGGCAGAGAATATTTTATGCGAACCATCCCGGAAAAATACCGCCCCCTGCATTGCTTATATTTCTTACAAGCTGCAGCAAATAAACCCCAATGCCAATTTGATTTGCGCACCTGCCGATCATATTATCCTGGAGCCCGATAACTTTAAAAAGACATGCCTGGAAGCCCTGCATTTTACTTCACATATAAAAGCCCTGGTTACATTGGGTATAAAGCCTACGCATCCTAATACTGGCTACGGCTACATACAATACGAACCGCTGGCAGTAAGCGAAAATGTTTACAAAGTAAAAACCTTTACCGAAAAACCGGATAAGGAATTGGCCCAAACATTTATTTCCAGTGGTGATTTTTTATGGAATGCCGGCATATTCGTATGGCAGATAAAAAATATCATCAGGGCATTTGAAATCTTTTTGCCTGAAATGCATGAGGTGTTTGATGCGGAAAAAAATAATTTTAATACCCCCGCGGAAAAGCAGGCCATTGAAAGGATCTACCCGTTGTGCGTAAATATTTCCATTGATTACGGTGTAATGGAAAAAGCGGATAATGTTTACATCATTCCTTCTTCTTTTGGCTGGAGCGACCTGGGAACATGGGCCAGCGCTTATGATAACCTTGATAAGGATTATCTTGAAAATGCGGTTGCCGGAAGTAATGTAATGATTATTGATGCCACCAAAAATATGATCCATGCCGACAATAAAAAATTAGTATTGATACAGGGTCTGGATGATTTTATTGTAGTAGATACACCGGATGTGTTGCTTATTTGTAGAAAAAATAAGGAGCAAACCATCAAAGAATATGTAGCGGAAGTAAAAAGGAATAAAGGGGACAGGTTTCTTTAGTAAAGCCTGCTGTTCCCGCTTGCTGGCGGGATTACTTATACTGCACAACGGATAAAAACGTGAATAAGATTTTTTGTCCAGGCAGCGAAGCAATGGTCATCATCGTTGCATCGCCCTCTTTTACGGCATACCATTGGGGAACTTTAATTGCGTTATATGTTCGACGCATCAAATTTTCAAATGGCGAATTGTTTTTTAAAGGGAGACATAATTTGAAGGCCCTGTTTTGCCCCGGCCCCGCTGGCCCGCGGGGAGGTCTTCGGGTCAACACCCAAAAAGCGCCTGGTGAAACGCCCGGGATAAAGCAATTAAAGTTCCCCAAAGGTATGCCGG
>JANOTW010000110.1:0-2623 GCA_031416575.1 Ferruginibacter sp. | reverse complement strand
CACCCAAAAATCAGTGCTGACGACAGCGCAAAACAGTTACGATAAAATGATACAAATTAAGCGATGCACCGAACCAACCGAAGACCTCAGGCAAATCCACAATGCCCTAAAACAACAAAAATCAAAACCCTTTAAGCAAATCAAATTTGTAGTACACAAACCGCCACCCAACTAAATTGAAATTCTTGCTATTGCTGAACTTGGTTATGGTTAGCTGCAATGTGGGTTAAATTTATCGGGGGGGTTTCTTTTCCTTCGTTTTTGGGTATTCCATTTTCTTTACGGGAACAGTAACCCCGCTTAATAATACCTGTAAAGATTCATTCAATATCGGATATTTATTAGCAACAAATAATTGCATCCGGCAATTTAGCTGTTTTTTATTTTGCGAACAAAGGACTGGGATTTAAGGGTAGGTAAGGGGTTCTGAGATTGACAATGGTGTATATATAATTGTCGCTGGCTGGTGGGACACCAGCCAAGGGAAGCCCGCCGTGGCCGGTGGGACACCGGCCACATTCCTGATAACCGTAGCGACAATTCAGGATGCACCCTAAAAAACTATACTTAGCCAAAACCGGGTATTTTTAGGTAGTTTTGGCTAAGTATAAAAAACTATACGCAGCCAAAACTGGTTATTTTTATGTAGTTTTGGCTGAGTATAAAAATTTGGCAATGGAAAAACTGGTAGGCAGGGAACTTGAAAAAACAATTCTATCCGGGATATTGGAGTCGCCGGAAGCTGAATTGGTAGCTGTTCTTGGAAGAAGGCGGGTTGGTAAAACATTCCTGATACGTTCCGTTTTTGAAAACCGCCTGGTATTTGAATTCTCCGGCATACATAAAGCCTCCTTAAATGAGCAGTTACAAAATTTCAGCCTGGCGTTAAAAGCCGCAATGGGGACTGACATAAAAATAGCACCCCCCGTTAACTGGATTGAAGCATTTGATTTTTTGCAAACGCATTTATCTTCAAAAAAAAATAATCAAAAATCAGTTATATTTTTTGACGAGTTTCCATGGGTGCATACGCCAAAGTCGGGGTTCCTTGCGGCTTTTGAACACTTTTGGAATACCTGGGCATCCAGGCAAAAAAACATCGTGGTTATTATCTGCGGCTCCGCGGCTGCCTGGATGATCCGGCACATCGTTAATAACAGGGGCGGGCTCCATAACCGCATCAGTCAAAAAATAAGGCTATTGCCTTTTACCCTTCGTGAAACGGAGGAATACTTAAATAGCCGAAAGATAAACATAGACCGGTACCAGGTACTGCAACTATATATGGCCATTGGCGGAATCCCGCAATATCTTAAAGACATCAAGCCAGGCGAAAGCGCCGCCAAGGCGATAGACAGGCTATGCTTTACAAAGGATGGAAAACTGAAAGGGGAATTTAATAACCTTTACCAGTCATTGTTTGATAATGCCAGCATTCATATCGCGGTAATCAGGGCGCTGGCTAATAAAGGCAAGGGGCTTAACCGCAATGAAATCATCGCAACCTGTAACATATCTTCGGGAGGCACTGCTACCAAAATTTTGGAAGAGCTGGTAGAGTCAGGATTTATTACCCCTTATATTCCCTTTGATAAAACCGTGAAAGAAAGTATTTATAAACTCTCCGACGAATACTCGCATTTTTATATAAAATTCATGGAAAAAACCCGGAGCAAAGGAGCCGATACCTGGCTCAAAATTATGGAGGGCGCTTCGTGGAAAAGCTGGAGTGGGTTTGCATTTGAAGGGATTTGTTTAAAGCATATCCGGCAAATTAAAAGGGCGTTGAGTATTGGAGGGGTGCAAACTGAAGAATCAGTATGGCGAAATGTGCCAGGCAAAAATGAAACAGGCGCCCAAATTGATTTGCTGATAGACAGGAAGGACCATTGTATCAATATTTGTGAAATGAAATATTCTGTTGCACCGTTTATGATTGATAAAAAATATGCAGCAGAGCTACAACAAAAATTAAATGTTTTTAAACAAAAAACCAAGAGCAGGAAAACGCTCTTTTTAACCATGATTACCTCTTATGGCGTAAAAGCGAATATTCATTCTATCGGGCTGGTTCAAAAAGAAATAATGATGGATGCGCTGTTTAAGTAACCCGGGCCATTTATGCCGGCCGCAGGTAAGCGTTCTTTGGACAACTCATTTTACCCCAGCAAATACACCACCAAACTTCTTGCCCCATGCGCCCCAATTACCAATGATTGTTCAATGTCAGCAGTTTTTGACGGGCCTGCTAAAAATACACCATAGCCTTCTCTCGCTACCTCAATTTGCTGGTAAGCTTCATGCATGGTGGGCACTATATTTTTCGCATCCAGGCAAATAACCAGGTGCTGGCAAATAAAGGGTAACAGGCGGTTTTTCATCTGACTTTCATACAACCATACAGCGCCATTTTCAGCCACGCCAATCGTAGCTTGGATATATGTTTTATACACCGGCTCCAATGAGCTGGCATCCAGGTCCGTATTTATTTCTTCATTCACTTCGCCCAACATGGATATGGTGTTTACAATATAATTGCCACTGCTTTGCGCTAACTTCAAATCAGTCCGCACCATATTTATATCATCAGTAAAGAAGGCTTTTCCACCAATACCCTCCAGGG
>JANOTW010000109.1:0-3620 GCA_031416575.1 Ferruginibacter sp. | reverse complement strand
AGCGAAACATCAGCCCCGGTTTATTTGGGTACTCTTGTACCGCATACCATTGGGGATCTTTACCCACGTTATTTGTAAAAACATCAGTCGGCTTACATCAACAACCCTGTATATTTCAATAAAAGGGGTAATTCAATTTGCGTTTTTTGGCACCTTTCGTAACATCCCTATTTTTCCGGGATGGGGTGTGGGTTACGGTATGTACCTTTAACAGGTCAGCAGGCCTGAAATTCATTTTTGGCATCTCTAAAAACCTTCCTTATCCTCTCCTTTGGAGAGGAATTAAAGGTGAGGTTAAAACAAAATCACAGGTTTTTAGAGATGCCCTTTACTTTCTTAATCCAACATCATGACTACATTTTGTAAAGCTTTTTTAACCGGGTTTTTCATCATTGGGGGTTTTTTAACTGCAACGGCACAACAAAAAAAAGTGAACGCCTGGCTTACTGATCCCGGCAGATCGGTCTTTTTTGAAAAGCAGGTCCAATTACCTTTATCCAAAAAAATAAGCGGTGATAAAACCGTTATAACCATTGATGACAAAAAGCGGTATCAATCCATTGATGGCTTTGGTTTTTCCCTGACAGGTGGTAGCGCCGGGCACATTGTAAAGATGAGCGCTGCCAGCCGGGCCGCATTGCTGAACGAACTTTTTGGTACCAAAGGCAAAAATATAGGTACAAGTTATTTACGCATTAGCATTGGCGCTTCCGATCTCAATGATCATGTTTTTTCTTATGATGATCTTCCGGATGGCCAAACGGATACAGCCATGCAGCATTTCGACCTTGGCCCCGACCGCAAAGATGTTATCCCGGTATTAAAAGAAATACTGGCCATTAATCCTGATATAAAAATAATGGGGTCTCCCTGGTCACCACCCGTGTGGATGAAAACCAACAATGATACAAGAGGAGGCAGTTTGAAGCCGGGGTTTTATCGTGCATATGCTAAATACTTTGTAAGGTATATCCGTGAAATGATGAAAGAAGGAATTCGTATAGATGCGGTAACCGTTCAAAACGAACCCCTGCATCCGGGTAATAATCCAAGTTTGCTGATGCTGGCGCCAGACCAGGCCATTTTTATTAAAGATCATTTAGGGCCCGCATTCACGGCAGCCGGCATCAAAACAAAGATCATCATTTACGATCATAATGCGGATCGCCCCGATTATCCTATCTCCATCTTAAATGATACCGGGGCGAATAAATATATTGATGGCTCAGCCTTTCATTTGTATGGTGGCACCATTGATGCTTTATCAAAAGTGCATAACGCCCATCCCGGTAAGCATATCTATTTTACGGAACAATGGGTGGGGGCTCCCGGCAATTTCAATACGGACATACCCAACCATATCAGGGACCTTATCATTGGCGCTACCCGCAACTGGAGCCGTACCGTATTGGAATGGAACCTGGCCGCAGACCCTGCCAACAACCCTCATACAGACCGGGGCGGATGCGACAAGTGCCTTGGCGCTGTTACGATTGACAGGGATAAGGTAAAACGAAATCCGGCATATTACATCATTGCACATGCGGCTAAATTCGTAAGGCCGGGCTCCATTCGTATTGCTTCCGATACAAGTGATGGGTTACCCAATGTAGCATTCAAAACCCCGGCGGAAAAAATTGTGGTGATTGTGCTCAACGATAGTAAGGAGGAAAGAACATTTGAGTTGCGGCTTAAAAACAAAAGATTTACCACCACGCTTAATGCAGGAGCAGTGGGTACCTATGTATTTTAAATCATTGGGCGAAAACCGCTCAAACCTTAGCGCCCCCCAATAATAATTATTCTAATTTGCCGCAATGACATAGTTATTTAGTTTCATCAAATATCTTTGTTCCCCTTTACGTCATACCGTCCGCCATTCTGGTACTTAAGTGAATAGGGGCGAAAAAAATAGTACTGTAACATTTAAAATAAACAAATGCATCAATCATTATCCGGTGACAAAATTCTTTCCATCGACATCGGAGGTTCACATATAAAAGCAACTATTTTAAACCCTGCCGGAGAACTGCAAATCGGATTTCAATCGGTAGATACACCTCTGTTACCAGGACCAGAGAAATTGCTTGCCGCAATAAACGATCTTGTCAGTAAATTTCCGGAATATGATAAAGTTTCAGTTGGATTTCCGGGGTATGTAAAGGAAGGAACCGTTTTTACCGCTCCAAGCCTTGCACCAAAAAAATGGGAAGGGGTCAATTTACGGCAAATATTGCAGGATGAATTTAATTGCCCTGTCAGGGTAGTAAACGATGCGGATATGCAGGGATTGGGAATTGTAAGTGGAAAGGGACTGGAAATGGTTATCACCCTGGGTACCGGCCTGGGTTCCGCATTGTTATTAAATGGCGTTTTGCTTCCACATCTGGAACTTTCCCAGCATCCTTTTACAACAAATATTATTTATGACAGGTACATTGGAAAAAAAGCGCTGGAAAAAGAAGGTGAAGTAAAATGGAACCAGCGTTTACAAAAGGTTTTATTAGTTTTGAAGGCGGTATTTAATTATGACCATTTGTATATCGGTGGTGGCAATTCCCGCAGGATCAATATTCCATTGGATAAAAATATTACCCTTGTTTCAAATGAAGATGGTATAAAGGGCGGAGCAAAATTGTGGCAGGTGAACCGTAAATTGGAATTGCAGATGGTGGATGAGATATAGATTTCGTATCGTTATTTTTCGCCGGTTATTATTGCTTTAAACCGAACGTCATCGTTTGAGTGTAAGGGAAAGGCCATTAGCAAAAGATCAAATCCGGACGTTTAATTTGGGATGCGCCCTTCATTTGGAAGTTGTTTGAATGGATCGTTTTAGTTTTGTTATGTGAATGAATAATGAAAAAGATACACTAATGAAGCGCAACACGAAAATGCAGGATATTCCAAATGCTTTCCCGTTGTTCACACAACCTGAAAAACAAGTATGGAAATAGAATTAACCTCTACAAACAACGTGGGTAAAGTTCCACAATGGTATGCGGTACAAGAGTACCCAAATAAGCCGGGGCTGATGTTTCGCTAATAATCCCGATGCATCGGGAGGAAAAGTTGCCCAATATGCGGCAGAATAGAGTCCTGTCACGGCGGTAAGTATGAACATTTATAAATTGCGGATTTCCGGTAACAATAAATCAATGTTCCCTATTATTCCGCCGCGGCGGAAGGGATATTGGTAGAAATACAGGTTATTATAATTTCAAAAAGTCCCGTAGGGAAGTGATATAAAGAATTTAGGGACAGGGGAAAATTTAAAAAACCCTGGAATGTTATCACGTCCCTACGGGACTATGAATGTATTTTTTTTCTGGCTACCGATATTATGTCCCTACGGGACGAAGAAATTTGATGCGTCGAACATAAAACGCAATTAAAGTTCCCCAATGGTATTCAGTACAAGAGTGCGACGCAACGATGCCTAATTGAAATTCTTCTGCCGGGACAACAAAAAAAAATAGGGTTGTATAGAAGAGTCCCGATGTTCGGGATTAAGATGGCACAACGATGATGCCATGAAAAACCAAAGCCTGGCCAATAATATTTAATTGAAACTGCTTTTTATAAAAATGACGATTAATATTTTTAAAGCGATAAAACTT
>JANOTW010000108.1:0-1559 GCA_031416575.1 Ferruginibacter sp. | reverse complement strand
GCATGTATCCATGATGCGTTTTTATCTTCCACATCCTGTATCAGTTCATGCGCTTTATCCCATTTCCCTTTAGCATCGTACCATAAAGCATTTAAATATACAGATGAATTTTGCGGAGGTTCGTTCCCCGATAAACTTTCCTTGAATAATGACAAATTCATTTGATACAAATTTTACTGAATTAATAAGGCAGCGGGTAAGGTGAAATCATGAATAAGTCAATATTCCATGATCTCTATTTTTCTAAAATCCATTGGATGGCTATTGGATTGAAGGGAGATGTACCCGCCTTTCACTTCATTATCACCTGCGGTAATTAATTTTTTTGCCATAGCATTTGCTGCATCATACCGGGGGTTTTCAAATTGAAGTATTTGTTCCCCGTTTACAAAATGAGTGATCTTTCCACCACGGACTTCTATTTCGGCGGTTACCCACTGGTCGCCCGCAAATGTTCTTTTAATGGTGGGAGGTGTGCAATAAGATGTATTCTTTTTCCCGTTTAAATCAACCGTCATGCCGGAGGCGCAAATTTCACCGGTTGGCCGCTCATCTTTTCCATTGCCGCCCAATAAATTATATTCAAGGCATACGGGAAAAGACTGTTTCAAATCCACGGATGCAGGGCCCTGGCAATGATACTGGATACCTCCATCGCGAAAACCCCATGACGGTGCCCCAGGGGTAAGTGTGCCTGTAAACCTATATTCCACTTTCAGCCTGTAATTGGTAAATAATTTATCATAATACAAAGCTCCAAAACGGCTGTTGAAACTATCATACTGGTTATAACGCGTGCTAAGCATACCATCCTGCACACGGAAGGTATTTCCAAAATTTTCACCAGCCTTAAAGCCGGCAATTTTTGGTATCCATCCATCAAGGTTATTTCCATTAAAAAGGCTAATCCATTGTTGAGCAGCCTTTTGCCCCGATAACATTTTATTGGAATGACAGGATTGAAAAAGGGAAGAACTGATTAGTAAAACCAATAGCAGGTATTTCATGTTTTATAAATTTATGGGAAGGTAATTAAAAAAATTATGGTGGAAATCTTTAGATGAAACAGGGATTGATTTGGCTAAAGCCAAATTTGAATTTTGCTTTTTTCTTCCACAGGCTAAAGCCTGTGGCAATTCAATAATGCGATTCAATTTTCATTTCAAATTTTTTGCTGGTACATTTTAAATTGCTTACCTCAATTGGCTTCATGAATTCGTTACATCAATTGCCTCCAGCTTTAGCTGGAGGAACAAGAACAAGGAATTATTTTTCACTTTGGATTTAGCCAAAATAATCAAATCATTTATCTTTAAATTTTTTGAAACCATACTTAATTATGAACTCGTCGTACTCCTGCTGAAAAGTTTTCTTCTTGTGGTGTTCTTCCTGGTTTTTAATATATTCCCTTACGGTGTTTAACCCACATTGCAGCTAACCATAACCAAGTTCAGCAATAGCAAGAATTTCAATTTAGTTGGGTGGCGGTTTGTGTACTACAAATTTAATTTGCTTAAAGGGTTTTGATTTTTGTTGTTTTAGGGCATTGTGGATTTGCC
>JANOTW010000107.1:0-17697 GCA_031416575.1 Ferruginibacter sp. | reverse complement strand
GGCAAATCCACAATGCCCTAAAACAACAAAAATCAAAACCCTTTAAGCAAATTAAATTTGTAGTACACAAACCGCCACCCAACTAAATTGAAATTCTTGCTATTGCTGAACTTGGTTATGGTTAGCTGCAATGTGGGTTAATATGTAATGCCCCCTCAAGCCGTTGTTTATGTTCGTGCCCATGGATTTGAAGCAGTGCAATTAGCAACAAAATGGCTTACTGGTAATTTATAAACTCTATCACTCTGCTGGTTGTTTGTGTTGCCACCCCTGCATTACCCACGCCCGGACAAGCAACAAGTGCGTGCAGTGGCAGTATTGCAAACGGAAGATCAGCACTGTTGCTGTAAATACCTTTGAACTGCGGTCAATAACAAATTCATAATAAAAGCAATAAATCAAGAAAGCTAAGATGGTTGAAGTTCTACAGGCTTTAGGCATTTAAAATATTTCTAAAAACCCATACTCATTTGAAAGGAATAAAGCCCTGATGTCATCTTTATGTTTAATGAGTAATTCCAACAAGTAGTTATTGCTTTGATTTCCGGTTCGCAATAAAACAACCTTTGGTGGAAATCCTTTATCAGTAGCAAGGTTTAAAAAATCATCATCATTGGTAACTATGATAAGGCTATTGAGTGAAGCATAATCCCATATTTCAATATCTTTTGCGGGGATAGTTAACCCAATATGATCAACATGAAAACAATCAATAAAATCAGATTTTAGTTAGGCTGACAACCGCCATTAGCATCCAATAATAGTTTCATTTTATGCAGCTATGATCTTAATAATAGATTCCCTGTTTGCGGCAAAAGCAAGTGCTGCTAAAATATGTTCTTCTTTCAATAAAGGATAGTCTTCCAATATCTGAGGATATGTCATGCCGGAAGCCAACCATTGCAGAATGTCCCCTACTGCTATTCTTGTTCCCTTAATGCAGGGTTTACCAAATCGGATTTCTGGATTAATTGATATATGGGAATAAAATTCTTTCATTACTTAAAATTAATTCTTTATATAAAACAAATTAGCGGTAAGGGGATTTTTTTCCCATAGTCGCAGACTCAATCCTGTGTGTAGATTACTGAGAGCCTGTTATGCTTACCGGCATGGATGCTCCGTATATTTTGAATATAGAGCGATGGTTGCCCAATAAATGGTTGTTGTTGAAGTGTCATGAATTTCTTCTCAAGTTGCTGTGCAACTCTTTGTGCAACTAATAATCCAAATTCATTTTCAATATAACCAAGTAGATTTTGAAGCTTGTTGCGAAATCGCTTCTTTAAGATTATTTTGTAAACCATCTGCTTAGCGAAGATTTAAGTTCATCGTAAGAAATGGTATCTTTTTCAGGAGGTTCATTGACTAATGAGATAAGTTCGTCATAATCTTCTTTGGAAAGTCCTTCGGCTTCATGTTGGTTAGTTGTATGTATCCTGCTGTCTGCTTCAAGCAAAAGGTCTTGTAACAATATTTCATTGTTTGTTGCCTCAATCAATGAATGCAGCTTTTCTTTCATTTCCTGTATTGCCATAAAAACACGTTTTATCAAATTTAAGAAATATAATCTAAAACCGCTGACGGAGTTGTGGGGCACAGGATTATAATTGATACTTGTTTCGAAATCCATTGAAATAATTGAAGTCAAAATTACTGCCACACTCATCTAAAACACAATTAAAGATCCCCAATGGTATGCGGTAGAAATTGTCTGAACCCCTGATTAAAGCTGATTATTTTGATTCGCCTGATTTTGATTTATTATTGAAATATCCGGGTTGGAAAAATTTGCTGCAAACCATCATCTAAAACACAATCAAAGATCCCCAATGGTATGCGGTACACGAGTGCGACGCAACGATGATGCCCATGGCTGCTTCTTCGTTGGGACAACAAAAGGGTAACTCACTTTTTTAACCTTTGCGCAGTATAGCAGATTATTTTTTGTCCGGGCGAAGAAGCAGCTATATGGATTCCCGAAAAAGATCGGGATTTCGCAATTCATTTTTTTGTCCAGGCTATATTTCCTTGCTCAACATCGTTGCCCGTCCGAATGGCGCAGCCGGGCGGGCATCGCTCTCTTGTACTTTTTCAGCTTCCTGGAACTTTTAATGACGGGGAGGGGTGGTTCGTGGGTGAACCCATGGCGGGTGATCATCGTTGCGGCCTCACTTATACCGCATTCCCTAAGTGGAACTTTTATTAATACGGGGATTAATAAAATTATTCAATATTTTGGTTTAACATTGTTCAAGTAAAATTCTCCATAAATATGTAGCACAATAAACAAAAAATAAATTCCCCATGTAATACTTTATTAATGCCATGCATTGCATACAGATTTTAAACATTTTTTATTCATAATAAAAAACCAAAACAAAATTAAAAAGACAATCATTCTCTCCTGCTTTTTAAATAAGGGAAAATATATTGTGCTCGGGAAAAAAGAAGACGGCAAATGGAAATTATTCCGTGATTGTTATAATTCTGATTTGCCATTAGTAGCAGCAAGGCAGTTAGATAAAGCCCAATTGAATATTGACCCGGTAAAAGCATCTCCTGATAAATTTAAAATTGTAATGGAGAATGAACATTTACAGGTTGTACAGTATTCCCTCAAGCCGGGAGAAAAAGATAACTGGCATACCCATCCTGCAAAATCATCTTATGTTATTTCTGGTGGCAGGCTGAAAGTTTTTCTTGAAAATGGCGGGACAATTATTGCTGAGGAAAAAACAGGAACAGCATCCCGGATGGATTATGCAGGCAAACATTACGTTGAAAATTTTGGAAGTACTGAAGTAACAATCCTTTTAACTGAAATCAAATAACTAAACCAATAATCAAATGAAAAATTATAATTTATTGTGCTTGCTGATGCTTATAACAAATACCTTGTTTGCTCAGTTAAATAACCCTCCGGGGTTGAATTTAATCCGGATAGAAGATTTAAAAAATGATTTATACTCATTGGCTGATGCGCATTTTAAGGGTCGTTCTGCAGGAACGCCGGATGAACTAAAAGCGTCAGTATGGCTGGCGGAAAAATACAGGGCTATCGGGTTAAAACCGGCAGGTGATGACGGCACTTATTTTCAATTTTTTACATTATGGCGAAACCAGGTTGCCGGTAATTCAAGCATACAAATAAATAATACCACCCTGGAACTATGGAAGGATGTTGTTGTTTCTCAAATGGCAAACATTTCTATAAATGCACCGGTTGTTTATTTAGGGAATGCATTGAATATTGATACGAATACTATAGATGTAAAAGGTAAAGTGGTGGCGATGGATGCAAATTCAAAAGGAATTGATCTAAATGTTTCTTTGCCTACCTGGAGGTACAGCAGGTATATTTTTGTTAAGTATGGGCTTCCTTTATTAAACAGGGGTGCGGCCGCCATTATTTTTATTGCAGATGAGGTAGCTGAAAAAGCATGGGATGATGCTTTGGAAAACTATAAAAGAGGGAGTTATGATATAGAGGGAGGGCCCAATGAAAATGTGATGGAAACGGCTCCGGTTATATGGTTGCATGCTTCCGCTAAAAAAGAATTACAGCAGAATACCGGAACAATAAAAGCGAATATCATCGTTTCTAAATTCCCTTACCCTTCTGTAAATGTTGTTGGTATGGTTCCGGGAACAGATTCAAAATTAAAATCGGAGTACCTTTTATATAGTGGCCACACGGATGCACATGGCATCAGGAATATCATTAACAATGACTCCATTTATTATGGAGCTGATGATAATGCAAGTGTAAATGTTGCAATGCTTGCCAATGCAAGGGCTTTTGTTAAACATCCCCCCAAACGGCCTGTCTTATTTGTAATACATGGCGCTGAAGAAAGAGGCTTATTAGGATCAAAGTATTTTTCGGCACACCCTACGGTGCCTGTTAATAATATTATAGCTGTATTAAATGGTGATATGATTGGCAGGAACCATATTGATAGCGCAGCTATTTTAGGCGTTAAGCCACCCCACAGAAATTCACTTGATTTGGTAACAATGGCCTTGTCTGCTAATAAAGAAGGGCCAAACTTTAAACTGGATCCTTCATGGGACGAAGTAACACATATAGAAGGATGGTATTTCAGAAGCGACCACCTTCCCTATGCAAGATTAGGCATACCCGCCATTATGTTTACAACCCTTTTACATCCTGATTATCACACCCCCATGGATAATGCCGAAAATATAAACTATCCCAAACTAAAAAAAATGGCGGACTGGATGTTTAGAACAGGTTGGAAAGTAGCCAATGCTGCGAGGCGGCCGGCAACAGATAAGAATTTTAAATTGGAAAGATAAAAATAGCAGGTAATAGGAATAGCATTGAATTTTGGATTATTTAAACGTATAGAGTTAGGTGATACGTTCGCAATTAGAGGCTGGTAGCGGTCTCGAATAAAAAGTGCTAGAAAATTTCAATATGAATCCGTTAAAAAATCAAGGCTGTTTGAGCCGGGCAGACACTACAAAGTATTTTACTACTTGCGGCGAGTTCCTTGATTTTAGGATCATATTGAAATTTTCAGCCTTTTTATTCGCAGCCCCGTCCGACTGGCGTCAGCCGGGCGGGCTTGATTTTTTTTGTTTCTTTTTTTTATCAAGAAAAAAAAAGAAAATGAAGTACAACCTGTTCTCAGCTTAGGTTTTCGAGTGTTAAACCTAATCCTATAAACGTAAATAAAATGAAACAACTCTTTTTATGCCTGATGATGTTTGCATCAATCACTGCGTTCGGTCAAATAACAATCAAAGTAAATGAACGCCGGATAGAGGAACGGATTTTTGAACTGGCAAAATTTGGTAAAGACCCCACCGGCAAAGGTTACCGTGTTGCCTTTACAAAAGGCGATATAGAAGCACGGGCATGGTACATGAGCCTGATGAAAAAAGCCGGGCTTGAAGTAGCCATTGATTATGCAGGCAATATCATTGGCAAACGAAAAGGGAAAAATCCCTCACTCCAACCTATTGCTTTCGGTTCACACATTGATATGGTGCCTGATGGTGGTAATTATGATGGTTGTGTTGGTTCCATTTCCGCGATTGAAATAATTGAGGTGCTCAATGCAAATAAAATTGTAACAGAACATCCGCTGGAGGTAATTATTTTCTCCAATGAAGAAGGCGGCACCATTGGCAGTATGGCCATGGCCGGGCATGTAACTGCAGAAGGATTAAAGCAGGTAAGCCAAAGCGGGCTTACCATAGCAGAAGGCATTAAAGCAATTGGCGGCAACCCGGATAGTATTCAATTCAGCATCAGAAAAAAAGGGGGCATTAAAGCCTTTTTGGAATTGCATATTGAGCAAGGTGGAATATTAGAAAATGATCGGATACAAATCGGTGTGGTAGAAGGCATTGTAGGTATTGTACATTGGGAAGTAACGGTTGATGGTTTTGCCAATCATGCAGGCAGTACGCCGATGAATATGCGCAAGGATGCATTATTAACGGCATCTAAATTAATTATAGCCGTAAATGAAGTGATAAACAGTGTGCCGGGAAAACAGGTAGGTACTATTGGCAAAATAGCAGCGATGCCGGGCGCATATAATGTAATACCCGGAAAGGTTGTAATGGGTTTGGAAATAAGGGACCTTTCTGCTGAAAAAATAGAACAGTTATTTCTTGACATTGAAAAACGAGCGGCAACCATTGCTGCATCATCGGGTACAAAAATTACTTTTGAGCGACAAGCCAGTTCCATTAAACCTGCGTTAACCAATAAAGCTGTTCAGGAAACAATAGCTGCTTCAGCAAAAAAACTTGGCTTTACTTACCAATTAATGCAAAGTGGTGCCGGGCACGATACCCAGGAACTATCGTTGCTTGCACCGGTGGGAATGATCTTTATCCCAAGTGTTGGCGGTATCAGCCATTCGCCCAAAGAATTTTCCAAAGCAGTTGATATGGCCAATGGCGCTAATGTTTTACTACAAACCATTTTACAATTAGATAAAGAATAAAAAATGAGAGGACTAATAATGCTTTTGACAATTTTTACATTGGGTTCAATAATAGCTTCCGCACAGATAATTGATGTACACATGCACAGTTATACGGAGAAAGACTTTTGGACAGGCAAAGCAAGGAATGGATTTGAATCAAGCAAAACAACGAAGGAACATCTTGAACAAACGGTTCAGAAAATGAACCGGCATAAAATAGAATATGCTGTTATCTGTGGCACCATTGAAAGTATAGAAAGATATACGAAGGCCGACAGGCGGTTTATCCCGGGATACCAGGATTATAAAGATACCCTGATACCGGTAAAGCATTTTGAGGAATATGTACAATCAGGAAAGATAAAAGTGTTTGGAGAAGTGATGGCAGTTTATAAAGGGCGAACACTAACCGATTCAATGTATCAACCTTACTTAGCCATCTGTGAAAAATATGGCGTGCCTGTAGCGTATCACTCTGGCGGTAGTTTTCCAAATGCACAACAGTTTGGCTGGCCTAAGTACAGAATAGCATTGGGCGACCCGTTGCTGATTGAAGATGTTGTGGTGAAGTACCCAAAACTGAAACTTTACTTAATGCACGCCGGAGAGAATTTTTACGAAAACACACTCAGAATGATGGATGGTTATCCAAATCTTTATGCGGATTTAGGAGTAGAATTATGGTTGCATCCATTAACGAAAGATTACTGAACAAAGTTTTTAAAATCAGCAAAAGAATACGGATTTCTTGACAGGGTAATGTTTGGCTCTGACCAGATGGTTTGGCCGGAAGCAATCACCAGCTCTATTGACTTTTTGAATGCTATGGACTTCTTAACTAAAGATGAAAAAGAGATGATACTCTACCGGAATGCAAAGAAGTTTCTTGGTATTGATAATTAAAAAAGATAAACCTTCAAATATGAAACAATTTCTTTGATTCTTATTTGCAACACGATAGCGGCAACCGACAAAGAAGAAAACCAATAAACTGAATGAGATAAAAAATAATAATCATCCATCAGGCGCAGTACTCCGTCCTGTGTGTTCCTGGTTACTAATGTTCTAATTTAAAATCACCCCAATCAAATAGCCGGTAGCGCCTGTTTTCATTTGGTAATAATCAATCCGGCTACCGTAGTAACTAAACATGCACAGGACAGAGCCTTGGGCCTGTTAGGAGATTATTTTTTGTCCGGGCGAAGAAGCAGCTATGTGGATCATCGTTGCATTATTTATCCCGAGATAGGTTTTGTGTGCTGCCTCGGGACGCCCTCTTGTACTTTTGCAGCTATTTGGTGCTTTTATTGACGGGGAGGGGGAGGTTCGTGACAGGAACCACCGCGGTGGATACATGTTATCGTATGAATGAGGATATTTATGATTTTAAGGGTGGCCTAAAGGGCAATGTCATTTAGTTAAGGAATAATATCACCCCTTCGGGGTTTAAAATTTCTTTATATTTTTTATATTTCTACAATCATGTCAGCCTTTCAGGCTTTAAAATCCCGTAGGGATGATATGATTGTAGAAATTGAATTACGAAATACAAATCCAAACCCCGAAGGGGTGACATTATTGGTTACAAGAAATCCCTTAACTAAATGACATTGGCCTAAAGGGGGAGTATAAAAATTTGCCGGGTATCCCTTTATTATTTTTTGTAAATTTGAACTATGGGTAATTCAGGTTTAACCCTACTGCGATGAATGACAAACTTTAGTAAGCAAGCTTTGCAAAAAAGTACAATATGAACGATTCTTATTCTATACATCCGCCGCTTAGCAATATACAGGCTGAGCTATTGAAACTTTTCAGTGCGGATATACCTGATAAACACCTGGCTGAACTCAAAAACATGATAGCCCGGTTTCTTTTGGACAAGGCCCGTGATAAAGCTGATGCAGTATGGGATGAAAAAAGTTACACTGATGAAAAACTACGGCAAATGCTGGATAAAGAATAATGCGGCCCCTTAAAATAGTGCTTGATACCAACGCATTGCTCCGGTGCATCTCCCGCCGGTCCGTTTATGCCACCATCCTTGACAAGCTTTATGAAAATGACTTTGCAGCTTATGTTACTAATGACATCCTGCTGGAATATGAAGAAAAGATTAGCGACATCTTTTCCAGCGAAACTGCCGGACTGATCATTGCCGGCTTTTTATTACTTCCTAATATAATAAAAGTAGATACCCATTTTCATCTAAACCTTATTACTGCCGATCCGGACGACAATAAATTCACCGATTGCGCTTTTGCCGGCAATGTTCATTTCCTGGTTACAGACTACAAGCACTTTAATATTTTAAAATCAGTACCCTTTCCCTCCATCAACGTTATTTCATTGGATCAGTTTAAAGAATTGCTAACTGAGAAATAGGATTAGTGTAAGTTATTGTCCCGGCAAAGAAGCAGCTATGTGGATCAGTGTTGCATCGCCCTCTTGTACTTTTTGAGCTATTTGGTACTGTGCTTTGGGCTTGGTTGCTCTCTTTATTAAATGAAGAGTAGTAAAAAATAGGCTCAGGACTGGAGTCCTGCGCCTGATGGGGTTGAAGTGATTAGAAATAATGTTTTCATACTGATGTATCATTCACCAATGCAGATTATTATTTAACTTACTACAAAAGAATCTTTATGCCTATTCATTTTCCATTTGATAAGTTCAAAAAAGGATTGATAAAAATTGGTTTAAAAGAAACTGTCTATTATGAAAATCTATCCGAATGGATGGAAAAACATAGCAACACTGAACAATCAAAAAAGGACTTTTTTTGGCATGTATACCAGACTCTTTTGTCTTCTGTTGCAAAAGATTACTCCCATGACCTGAAACTTATGTATCAAATACAAAGGAGTCTTTATTGCGAAATGTTTGGTTTCCTTATTCAGGAAGGGAAAAATATATATGTAGCCCAAAAAGGTATAAATAACTGTGATTTACAACTTGCTGCTTTAGGCGATTTGAAAATGGATGTAGTAATAATAAGTGGTAATCGTTGCCAAGAAATGTTGGAAATAAAAGGTAAAACTTTTCCCTTAGAAGATATGCTTAAATGTAGTATTCTTCCGTATTATAAATGTAAAAGGATAGGTGGATGCATCTGTTGTTATGCCTTCCAATCTTTAAGGGATAAAAATGGAAGGTTGATTAGACACCAATATTGAGTTTAATCATTTTCATTCTACCAGTTTATTTTTATGGTGCTTTCCTTATGTACCTGTACTACTTGCTTTCTTCCCAGCAACATCTCTCAACGAACCTAAGCAGGGCTGAGGACGTTGCGTTACCAGTGAGTATTACAAGCAATGATTAAGTGCACTCCTTCCTACAAAGTTTACCACAAGAATTTAGCTGGATTCAAATGACACCATTATCAGCTTACCATTTGTTGTTACTAAATGCAAAATCTTTCAAATACAAAAATTGGTAAAATGGGTAATAGCCTTGTTTGCCGTTGAATATAGCTGTATTCTGCTACCGTGGTTGGTATTTAGCAGAAACCGTTTTAATCCCCGAGGATGGCGTCTTCACCAAAAACGTCTAATTGAAGATATTTTGTTCAAGACTGAACTAAAGTGACTCCGCTGTTGTTGGTGTTCGTGCGAATGGTTTTGAAGCAGGGCAATCACCAACAACATGGCCTACTGTTAATTTATAAACATTATCACACTGCTGGTTGTTGGTGTGGCCACCCCTTCATCACCCACGCACAAACACACAACAACGGCGTGCAGTGGCGTTCCCAAAAAATCAAACGATGAAGGTTGGCGCTTTTCTTACAACCGCTGGCGAGGTTGTGGGGCACAGGATTATAATTGTTACTTGTTCCATAGCCCACTCTGCCCACAATCCCGGACAGCTACTATCTGGCCTGCCGGGGGTTCTGCATTGCTCAAAACTTATTTTGCATGTAACATCGTGCTAAACTCCTGTAAAGTAAAAATCTGTAAAGGAGGGAAATTGTTTTTTCGGAGGCTCAAAATGGCAGCATCATTTGAAATTAAATAAACGGCGCCGGCGGCGATACAGGTATCAACAAATTTATTGGCTTTCAAATTGTTCTTTAGCAATTTCACTCTGCCTGATTATTGACTGGAGAGTACCAATTTTAATTTCTGAATGATTGGGTTCGGGTACCGTGATAGTGCTGTTGCCGGTTTTCTTCTGCATGATGATATGGCTTCCTTTCTGGCGCACCTGTTCAAATCCATTTGCACCAAGGATTTTACATACTTCTTTGCCTGAAAGTATCTTAAGCCTGCCCAACTGCTATTTGCATATTGGTGATGAAAATATCAGCTTTAAGCCTGTGTTCAATTTCGCCGTCAGATGCATGCTCAAAAAATAATTCAATGGCTTCATGCAGGTTTGCTTTAGATTCCTCCACTGTATCACCCTGGCTTGCAATATCCAGTTCGGGGCATAAAGCCACATATCCATTCCCCTCCTTTTCTATGATTGCAGTAAAGTTTCTAATGTTTTTCATTGCATTTTATTACATGAGTAGAGACAAGGCATGCCTTGTCTCTACGTTGCAGATCACATAACACAATAAAAGATCCCCAATGGTATGCGGTATACGAGTGCGACGCAACGATGTTGAGAAACGAAATATAGTTTGGACAAAAAACTGTATTTCGAAATCCCGATTTTTTCGGGAATGCCATGAAACTCTTCTGCCGGGACAACAAAAAAAAGATCAAGTATAAAGAGATACAGCAAAATTAAAAGGAAGGTGTACCCCCTACAGGAAATAACAGGTGGGCACAGGCCGGTGTTCTGCGGCTGTGGGGCAGTTGCAAGAAAATTGGCTGGTGATACCAATGCCTTTAGTTTAATAATTAATTACTTACTACAATAATTTATATTTACTTTTCAACATAAAAAAATCATGGACAATGTTTTTGAACAAATAGCCACCGTATTGAACAATGTAAAAGGAGATACCAATTTTGTATCAACCGGCACGGTTTCCTTTATTATACCGGGGTTAATAATTGATGGTGTTGGCGAGGTGGGGTTTCCTTTGCAAAAAGAAATGGCGGAGAAGATCATACAACATGCGCACAGTGCGCCCTTTGGTAAAGGCGCTGAAACTTTGGTGGATACAACCGTCCGAAATACCTGGGAAGTAAATGCGGGGCAGGTAAAATTCAGCAACGAAAAATGGGCTACAAAACTTAAAAAAATCGTTGATGAAGTTAAAGAAGAACTTTCCCTGAAAGATGAAGAAATAACCGCCAGTTTTTACAAGTTACTGCTGTATGAAAAAGGAAGTTTTTTTAAGCCGCATAAAGATTCTGAAAAAGAAAAAGGCATGTTTGCAACCCTGGTTATCAGCCTGCCAAGCGAATATGAAGGCGGCGAATTTGTGATTGAATTTGACAACCAAAGAAAAGTTATTGAAAAGGATAGCAATAAGTATGATATTCAATACACCGCTTTCTACGCGGATTGCAGCCATGAATTATTAACAGTAAAAAGTGGTTATAGAATTTCGCTGGCGTATAATTTAATAAGGGGCGGTAAGGATGCTGATTTAGGGCCCAAGGCGACCGGTAACCATATCAATTTATTGGCGCCATTATTTAAACAGGTTCTGCAAATAACAGGCTTCAAACCGCTGGCATATATTCTGGAGCATCAATATACCCCCGAAAATTTTTCGATGCGGTTATTAAAGCGGGACGATAATTTAAAAGTCCAGGTAATTATACAGGCGGCAAGGCAGGCAGGGATGTATGTAAATGTTGGCTTGTTAACCCACTATTTAATGGGAGATATAGAAGACGATGGCGGTTATGGATACAACCGCCGGGAGGTGGATGCGGAAGATTGCGTAATTACGGATGTACATGAAGAAAGCACAGAACTGGAAAACTGGATTTTAGACAACGTGCCTAAAATAGGAACCGTTTCGAAAGGTGAAATTGATATAATAAACGAAAAAAAATACGATGATGATGAACCCATACAAAAGGAAGCGGAAGGATACATGGGTAATTATGGAATGACCGCTGAATACTGGTATCATTACGGGGCTGTTATTTTTGGTAGTAACGAGGCTATTTTACAAACTTTACAACAATCGGAAAACAGTATAAAACTTGAATGGATACAGTATTTTTTAGCCGCAGCAACGCAAAACATCAATACAGCAAAAGAGCTATTATTTTCTTTGGATGCAACAAAAAACAATTCAAAAAGCAATTACTCAGTAATAACACCCTTAGTGTTGCAATTAAATGATGACGAAATTGATAAGATTATCCCGGTTCTTGTCCAATACACGGATTTATTTGAAAATGAAGGTTTATTGAAAATAATAAATTATTTAAAGGGTAATAAATTAGCTGTTGTAATAGAAGGGGGTTTGCAATTAAATAAGCTAAGTATCTTATTAAAATGGCTGCAATTAATCAATGATATTGAAACAGATAATTTGCAGGTTAAAGTAAAATTAAGCCCATGTTACCAGCAGGTATTCGCAGCGTTGGGTTTGCTTTTTAAAAAGCAGGATTATTATGGAAAAGATGACAATGAAACGAAAACCGCTATCATCCGTACCATCATTTTGCTTGATACCAAAGTTGATATCCAACATTTAATACGGCAATTATTTGCAAGCCATTTAACCAGGGATTTTCTATACAAAGTGTTGCACCCTGCTTTATTGCAAACCTATATTAAAACAAATAGTACCTGGCAGCAGTTGTTGCTGATTGCAATAAATAAACTGGAAACAGATACAAAACAACAGCCCGAAGCGCCGACTGACTGGACAAGGGATTTTCCGGATGTTGCGGTAAATACTGATAAACTGAGATTGCTGAAAGATTTTTTATTAAATGCCGGGCAGCAGCAAATAATATATGCAAGGGCAGAGCGGGAACGCAGCGAGGTTACCTCATTAATTGATTCGTATCATTTGGATATTAGTTGTGCGGTTATAAAAAAGGGCAGTCCGCACCAATTGGTACTAACAAAAAATGAGAATAGTTATTTACTCAAGTTGAAAATTTTTAAAGAAGATGTTTATTTGAAAGAGGAACTGAATGGGTTAAAATAAAAGGGCAGTCATGGGGTGAGCAGTTAAGTCACTCAACGAGCCTAAGCAGCGCCGGGGACGTTGCGCTACCAGAGTAATGCTTGCAATTAATTAAGTCCACTCCTTCCCTGTTAATTAAAGAGTAGTAACATCTGGCCACAGGACTGGAGGCATGCGCCTGATGGGGACGTTGCGCCAACAGTGAGTAATACATGCACTTGATTAAGCCCACGTTTTTTTTCTCAGTGGCAGGTAATAAAACCGACCACTGCCTGCATTAAAATTAATCTACCAATATGGGTATTCATTTTTGGGTAAAATAATTTATTTTGTGGAAGGCCGTTGGGACAGCGCCCTTGGAGCTACAGTCTTTATCCTCAGAATAATAAGGTGTTTTCCCAGTCCGGAAAACAATTTTAAAAAGTAGTTGAATTAAAAGAAATAAATTTGATTAAAATTAAATGCATTTAAAATGAACATGCACTCTTTAATTGAAGTTAACCCCCGCATTATGTTAGGCAAGCCTGTTATTAAAGGCACACGCATTACGGTGGAACAGATACTGGAAAAACTATCAGTTGTTGATTCAATTGATGAGGTACTGCAGTCGCATCCCCACCTTACAAAGGAGCAGGTACATGCAGCGCTCTCTTTTGCAGCGGAGTCAATCAGGGGGGATGAAATTTATCCGATAGCTATATGATGTTATTAGCTGATGAAGGTGTAGATAAACCAATTGTAGATTTGCTCCGCTTATAAGGTTTCGATGTTCATTACATTTTGGAAACACACCAGGGAATAGATGATGAGCAGGTAATGCAGGTTGCTAATGATGAAAACCGGGTATTATTAACACAGGATAAAGATTTTGGCGAGCTGGTATATCGCTTTAACAAAGCACACTTTGGGATTGTGTTAATCCGTTTAGGCGAACTTGCTGCAACTCAAAAAGCAATAATATTAAACAAGGTATCGCTGGATTATAAAAATAAACTCATAAGCGCTTTTACTGTTATCCAAATTAATGCGGTACGAATAAGAAAATAAAAAATGGCTTCCCTCCTTCCCTGACTGGTGCTACTCACTTATCCACTGCCTTCATTAAAAGTAATTTACCAAAATGTGCATTCATCTTTTAGTAAATAATTAATTTTGTGGCAGGCCGGTGGGAACACCGACCCGGAGATCAGATGATAATTTTATTTCTTGCCGGTCTTCTCCCCTCAACCACAAAACAATAGCCATCCAATGAGCCGCCAGTTGTGTATTTTTCACCAACCACCGAAGTCCCGCAAAATAAAAGTGCTTGTAAATATAATAGTAACCAACTGCAATGCCTTAATAAAAGGCTATGAGCAAAAAGCAATCAATCTTTCAAAAAGTAAAATGGCCAACGCTCCGGTGGTTTGTGAAAACACGCAACCAGGGTCGTCGGAATAAGTTGGTTTATTTATATGGGAAAATGAGATAATGGTACTCTTCTTATCTGACCTCATTTTATGTTAAATCCGTTTCCTGCCGGCATCAACGCATAAAATTTACCCTGCAAAAACCTGTGTATAAAAAATGCGCCCTTTTCTATCCTTTGCCAAACCAATACCGATGTATTTGTAACGGCCCAGCATATTGCGGCGATGGCCCGATGAGTTTTTCCACATATTTACAACCTCCTTACCTGATGTAGCGCCATAGGCAACATTTTCTGCAAAATTAGCCATCGGTTTTATTTTTTTACCTGCCATCGCATTTCTTTTTGCAAAACCGCCATGACCAAACCCCACTCTGCCACGGGCCATGTCTGAACTATGTTTTTGAGCAATTGCATTTAATTCATTCCGCATAATTAAGCCCGGCAAACCTTTCGATTTTCTGAATTGATTGGTTTGGCTTAATACATCCTGAACAATGCCTGCATTATTATCCGGGGCAAAAGAAATAAGGCCTGCAAATAAAGTTAAACAAGTGAGGGGGATTAATAACCAGGAGCGTTTCATATTAGGGTGGATATTTTTTTTCTTAAAGGCAAGTTTTGTACCAAAGATAAAAATAGGAATAGAATGCGCTATTTAAAAATGCCTTAGTGGCCGGATAATAATTTTTGCTCATGTTAATTTTCAATTGTAATGTTTGTAATGCTATCCGGCGTAAAGTGCAGTGCACAAGGGTACATCACAAACTGTCGCTTCCCTTTCGTAGCCGTGGCCGGTGCTAAATCGTGGTTTCGGTTTGCCAACCTTTCATAGGCTCTAATTATTACGTGGGAAAAGATCCCCATTGATATTCAGTACAAGAGGGCGATGCAACGATGACGCACATAGCTTCTTAGCCCGGACAAAAAAGTTATTTCATTGAGGTTTGCCATCCTTTCAGGAATGGAGAGATAGTTTGGGATGCACCCAAATTTCCTTACCCTCATTTCAAATGAATCCATTAATTTTATCAAAATAAAAAAATATGAAAAAATGTATGGCCCTTGTTTTGTTTGCATGCATCATTGCAAATGCAGTTGTTGCACAAACTTCGGCTGATAAAATTTTAAGGCATGTTGTTCTTTTTAAATTTAAAGATGGAGCAACGCCGGCAAATGTAAAATCAGTGGAAGATGCATTTCTTCTTTTACCCTCAAAAATCAATTTGATCAAAGGCTTCGAGTGGGGTACTAACAACAGCCCCGAAAAACTGAATGACGGTTTAACACATTGTTTTCTGGGAAGTTTCGCCAGTGAAAAAGACAGGGACGATTACCTTGTTCATCCTGCCCACAAAGCATTTGTAGAAATACTAAAACCTTTTTTAGAAAAAGCCGTGGTTTTGGATTATTGGATGAAGAAATAATTTTTAATTTAACGTAAACTATAATGTTTTTTTAATATTAAAAAAGGTTGGGTGCATCCCAAATTGTCGCTGGCTGGTGGGACACCAGCCAAGGGAAGCCCGCCGTGGTCGGTGTCCCACCGACCACGTTCCTGAAAAACTGTAGCGTTATTTTGGATGCACCCAAAAGGTTTCCCTATTTATTAAAAGAAATGACATGATTTAGTTTACTTCCAAAAGCCTTCTGTTTGCAAACGGCCCCATTTATGAAAAATTAAAAAGAACCCCATAAATTCAGGATAGTATTTATGGGGTTATATGTAATACCTATTCAACTGTTTATAATAAAAATACCAGTGGTTAGCGCCTATCAATAAACACCAGCTACTGGCATGAAAATTAATTTCCTTATTATTTTATTTTGCAGCTTTAATCTCCTGTTTCCTGTTAGTTTTTTTCGATTTACCCATCATCTCCGGTTTCAGTATAACTTTTGTCCATCCATTGTCGCGGTCATCAAAATGTTTATAAGCCTCCGGGGCCTCGTCCAGTGAAAGTTCATGTGAGATTATCAAAGATGGTTTTGCTTTATCGGCGGCAATAAGCGTACAAAGCTGGCGATTGTAAGATTTTACATTCGCCTGGCCTGTTGCAATACTTTGACCTTTCATCCAGAAATTACCAAAGTCGAAATCCATGTGGCCGTTCTTTTGAAGTGGTTCTTTTGATTGTGACGTAACTCATACAACGCCGCTGCTTTTGCTTCTTATTTGACCATCAACATAAAAATAACTTTGGGCGGTATTTGTATTTACTGATATAAAACATTAAGTTTAATTTCAATTTGCACCCCGCGAAACATCCAATGCTTATTTAACGCTACCTGCCGGGTGAATACTCAAACATTATTTTTTAACGAACCGAACCATTTTTTTTAAAACTTAAAAATCAATTGCAATGAAAATTACTGACGGCCTGTTGTTTGATAATAACAACAAACAAGTGGAATTTAAACTAACGCCCAACAAAGGCGGCAAATACACGCCGCTTTACCTGGTGATGCACTACACAGCGGCTACCGAAGCCAAAGGTTCTATAAGCTGGCTTTTGAATAAGGATGCCAAAGCATCCGCACATCTCATCATTGACAGGGATGGCAGTATTATACAGTTGGCCCCCTTTACCACTATAACCTGGCATGCCGGCGTAAGCGAATGGAATGGCCTGGTGGGATTGAACAAATATTCTATCGGGATAGAACTTGTAAATGGCGGGAGGGTGGTAAGGTCGGGCAACAACTGGATATGCCCCGTAGATAAGAAAGTAGTGCAGGATACCGATGTAATAATGGCCCGGCACAAAAATGAAACTGCCGAAGGCGGCTGGCATACTTATACGGAAGTGCAGCTTCAAACTTCCATAGAAGTAGCCGCCCTGCTGGTAAAAACGTACAATCTGAAAGATGTGCTGGGCCATGAGGATATCGCCCCACACCGCAAGTCGGATCCGGGCCCGGCATTTCCCATGGGAAGTTTCCGTTCAAAAGCGATGGGCCGCAAAGAGAATGAAGCTGTTATTTATACTACCATTTCCGCCGTAAACATCCGCTCTGGCGCCGGTACACAGTTTGCCGCAATTACAAATGAGGAGCTGCCTAAAAATACTGAAGTGCAAGTTCTTAAAAGAGATGGCAACTGGAGTTTTGTAAATGTGTTAGGCGTTGTGCATGGAATAAATGATTTGGAAGGCTGGGTGTTTAGCAAGTACCTGATAACAAAATAATTTTTTAAATTTATTTTAAACTTCACAAGGGTGCATCCCAAAATTTCGCTACAGTTATAAGGAACGTGGTCG
>JANOTW010000106.1:0-2323 GCA_031416575.1 Ferruginibacter sp. | reverse complement strand
ACTCGGGCACAGGGCAGGCGGCAAGCTCGTCTTGGCTGGCCGTGCGCTTGAGGACCCGCGCAGAAATCCTGGTAATGATTTCGACGTCAAATCCGGCTTTGAATTTTGAATAGGCAAAACCACCGAGATGTTCACAGTGCGAAATTGAAATCGAGCCATCGCTGGCTTCGGCTTTTTCGAGCGCTTCGAGAATCTTCCCGCCTGGCTCGCCTGGGAATCCTTCGGCCCCATGAACGGGGCGCCTGACCCGGCAAAATGGGGATACGATTTAGGCGGTGGCGGATGGGGTAATAATGAACTGGAATATTATACCAGCCGGCCGGAAAATGTAATTGTACAGGATGGAGTTTTAAAAATAAAGGCTATAAAAGAAACTTACAATGGCAGTGCATACACTTCTACAAGGCTCATTTCAAAAAATAAATTCGAGTTTACTTATGGTAAAGTTGAAGTGAGGGCGAAAATTCCGGCGGGTGTGGGAACCTGGGCCGCTATCTGGATGTTGGGTTATAATATTGGTACGGTAGGTTGGCCTGCCTGTGGCGAAATAGATATTATGGAGCATGTAGGAAGAAGCCTGAATACGATTTACGGAACATTGCATTACCCGGGAAGGTCGGGCGGCAATGCAGATGGGAAAACCAAAGTAATTGCCAATGCTACCACCGAATTTCATTTATACACGCTGGAATGGAATGCTACTTCAATTAAAATTTCCGCGGATGATCAGTTGATCCATATAGTTGCCAATTCCTCCAGCATCCCTTTCCACCACAATTTCTTTTTTATTTTGAATGTAGCTATGGGAGGCGGTCTGGGTGGCCCTGTAGATCCGGCATTTACCAATGCTACAATGGAAGTGGATTACATCAGGGTATATAAATAAATGAAGCCGGTTATATTTTATTGCAAAACCCATATTTTTTAAACCCGGGTATATCATTAATTTAACTTACAAAAAAAACCACCAAAAGTTCCCAGGGAACGATTGGTGGGTTTTTAATTATTGAATTTTGCAAAATAGAAAGATGCGGTACAATTTTTTTTGTCCGGGCAGAAGAATTTCATGGGAGCATCGTTGCATCGCCCTCTTGTACCGCATACCATTGGGGAACTTTAATTGTGTTATAAATTAGCGTAACGTAAAAATCCATAACACTTTCAACTTCTCCCATCGTTTGTATTTCGTCCTTTCAGCTTAGATGAATTTAATTTTGTTTAAGGAAAGGTTACCACATGATTAGATACTGCTCTCTTTTTAAATTCACTTTGTCTGAATATTAATGCTCTGGCAGGAGCGGCCCTTTTAAAATTTATGTCATTAAAAGGTGCGTACCTGCGGAACGCAAATGCAGCAATATTATATTTCTACAAAGAGGTAGCTCTCCGATAAATCGGAACCGGCTCTCCGGAGCTAAGCCTATTGCGGTTTTAATGTAGCCGGGCAGGTATTGCCGATGGTGGGGAATTAGTATTACTTCTGTCCGAACCGCTGCCCGGCTTTTTTAAAAGATAAATAATAATTACAAAAGTTCAGCTTTATTCCTCAAGTTTCGAATCGAAGTACAATAGAATTACCGCTGCTGATGATTAACTGGTCAAGCCCCACTTGCACAAACCCATGTTGGCGGTTCGTGCTTTGTCAGGACAAGATGTTCAAATTAAGCGGTTACCAACTTTTTGCTGTTAGCATTCTTTATCCTGCGAAGCTTTTGTCTTGCAATTTTTTCTTTGTCGGCTTTGATAAATTCACTAATAGCTTTTTTTTCTTTGTCTGTCAAAGGCTTTCCGTTAATTAAAAAGTCAACGCCATCTGGTTCTTTAATGTGTCCCATTTTATGTGTTTTTAAAATATTTATCAATAAGTTTATTTGCCGCAATTGTATTTATTATCATTAAGTGCCCGCCAAAATGATAAGCCTCTAAAGTCTTAATGTAATGGTCAATTAGTTTTGTCTTAGCTGTGAAAGAAAGATAGCCGTCAAAACCGTTTTGAAAAGAAACCTTACAAGCATAAGCAACTAAATTTCCAGCAACCCCTTCGTACAATTTATTTTTCCCTTTGTTGAAATGGGCACTTTCCAATAAGTCCATATAAATATGGTCTGGTTCAATAGTAAGGCTTAGAATTCCCTGAATGATGTTTTTGGGTTATTGCTGATTGTCAATTTGTAAACCTCTCTTGTATTGTCATCAAGTTCTGTTTTCCAATTAAATTCCCAACCATTTTTCTTAGTAACCTGCTTTAAGTCATTTTTAGTCAAATGGCTATCTTCTGTCGGAAAACTATCGCCAGAAACCGTAATTTGAATTGAGTTTGTTA
>JANOTW010000105.1:0-3216 GCA_031416575.1 Ferruginibacter sp. | reverse complement strand
CGGAATAAAAGGGATACCTGTTTATTGTTGTTATTAGCGAAACATCAGCCGGCACCCATCGGCAACTTTGTTTTCATGAATTAAGGTATGCTGATACAACATGCAAAATATCAGGCATCAAAAAATCAAACATCAGGCATCACTTAACACTATCTTTTATATTGTATCCCAACGTGCCTTTCAATCTTTTAAAAAAGCCCTGCCTTTTTTTTATTGAAATAAAATCCTTTTCATACGCTTTTTGAATATCAATTACAGGATCAATCATCGCAGCCTCCATCATTTTCATGGTATCCATTACCATTGGCAGCATCCCCACATCCCCGCTTAACTTTTTGCGGGTAAACTTGCGTAATGATTTTGTCTGAAACGGATCTGATGCCAGGGCGATTTTATTAAAGCCGAGTTCTTTGGCTTTTTTATAGGAGTAATAAATGTTTTCCGTGCTATGCTCCGCCCGTGTTTCATAAAAAACATGCACCTGCGGAACGCCAAGGGCAATTGCATAGAGCGCCATGATGACCCCTTCGTAATAGGGTGTATAAACAGCCGAGCCTGAGAATATGATATTTTTCGTGATCCCCTGGTCATACAGATATTTTGCCCAATAGGTCCTTCCTTTCATTGCCCTGCCCCATTTCCCGTTCTCTAAAGGAACCCCCGGCACCACCACTACATCATACACTTTCGTCTTTGACTCCTCCAATAATTTTTTCGATGTTTTATTGGAATAAGAGCAGGAATAAATGACTGCTGAACTTAACAACAGTTGCAGAAAAAGCGGACATCTTTTTATTATTGTAATAACAGGCATAACCGGTCTTCGTTTATTTTTGTTTACTGGCAGGATCAGGTTTTAGCATAACCAGGAATGGAAAAAATAGTTTTCATTCTTCCATAAAAATATCATTTTTCGTAATGGTGAATATGTGTGCATATTGCAGATGGGGGCTGGCTGATGTTTTTAAAAATAACGCAATTAATGTTCCCCAATGGTATTCAGTACAAGAGGGCGATGCAACGATGATGCCCATTGATTCACAGCCCGGACAAAAAAGAATGATTGCATGTATGGTCGCCCCGATACGCATGCGCTATCGGGATTATCAACGCAATAATGTTTAATCATGCTCAATTGCCTGGTACATAAAAATAAAAAAAGTATTTATTTTGAGTTTGAGACAGGAAAGAAGTTATGAGCTTGTTGCCCATAAGGCCCATACAAAGCCATCATTCGTGAATGCGATAATTTATTTGACGTGCTTTTTTTTAAGCGCTATTTTATCTATCATCCACTGGGGCCAGTTGCTATCATCTTCAGCCTCATAAACGCGTAAGTGCTGCGCTGCGTCAGGTTTTATAAGATCATCTTCGGTGCAGTTCAATATTTTAGCGGCTGTTTTTACCCCCGAATAACTTGCTCCCGCCACGCCATGCGACATGATGCTTGCACCGCACATGTACAAATTTTCAATCTCACTTTGGCTTGTGTAGGAGAATGGGCCGGTTTGCCAAAAGCCTTTCTCGGTGCCATATACATTACCCCTGGTAGCATTGATGTAATGTTCGTTGGTGAGTGGCGTACCCAATTCGAGATGCACAATATTATTGCGGATGCCTGGCACTACTTTTTCCAGGCTGTTAACTAATTTACGGCAAAGGCGTTCTTTGAATTGGAGGTATTCTTCAGAATGTTTTTTCCCTTCCCCTTTAAATGATTCAAAAGAAGCATAATCAATAAAAGTAACAACTTCAAGTGTGTGGTGTTTGCCATTAAAACTAACGGGGTCTTTCAAAGAAGAGCAACTGATAAAAAGAGCCGAAAATTCATCCGACGCCAAGATATCTACCGCTTTCAGGTCCTCATGCAGGTCGTCCATATCACGGTCGGGCATCACCCAAATATTTCCGGAATCCAAACCTGCTTTGCGTAAATCCATGTTGACGGTTAAAAAAAACATGAGTGAAGTAACGGAGTAGCGTGTCTTTGCCAATCGTTTACGCAATTTGGCGCTCAGGTTTTCGTGCCCTGCCATTTTATACGTTGCCGCAGGGTCGGCATTTGATATCACTCTTTTCGCCTTTATTATTTCACCGTTTTGCAACTCCACACCAATGGCCTTATATTTTTTATCCCCCTCCAGCAGGATTCGTTTTACTCCCTGGCCGGTCATAATTTGCCCTCCATGTTTTTTGATCGCTTTTGTCATGGCTTTTACAATGGCAGCGCCTCCCCCCATTGGATAAAACCCGCCCTGAAAGTAATGGCTCATAATAGCGCAATGCAGCGGGAAACTGGCTTTGCCGGGTGGCAGGCCATGATCGCCACATTGAATGTTGATCACCTTTTGCAGCAGCGGGTCTTTGATGTACCAACTTACCACTCTCTTTAAACTGAACAGGCCATACTTACCTAAATGACGGGTGCGGTAGGGGATCGTTATATTGTCCCAAAAACCATTCATTTTTGGTATGAGGTACAGTTGCCTGCTCACATTGCATACAAGCTCAAGATATTTCCTGAGCCCTTTTTTTTCCGCAGGGAACCTTAAAGAAAGTGATTCATATAATTGATCTACCTGCGCAGGAATATCTACCCGTTCTTCACCTATCCAACAATGCTCATACGCAGCGGGGTTCATTCTAAAAAAAACAAGGTCGTTGGCAATGCCGAGGCCCTCATAAAGGTTACTTGTAGATTGCCCGTTGCCCACCAATCCGATATAATGCACACCAGGGCTAAAACGGTGGCCATCTATATAAAAGCTATGGCACCAGCCCCCGGGTACATAATGCTGCTCTATCACTGCTACTTTTTGCCCGGCCTTCGCCAAACAAAGCGCAGCGGATAATCCGCCTGCACCAGAGCCTATTATTATGGTATCAAATTCATTCATGGTATGGTGGTGAAGATAGGATTTTTTGTAAAAGAAAATTGGCTGTAAAAACCATTGGGTTATTTTTTTTGTTTAATATTTTCGGCTTCTTTTTCCCCACCAGGTTGCGCCTCACTGCCACATTAACCAGGTGGGGTTTTCACAGAATAGATTACAAATTATAATTAAACCTTAGGACGCCATTTTCGCTTAACACTCCCGAAAGATGGGGACAGCCGTAGTAGCAAAAATGCCCCCGTTAAACTCTATTGTGTCGAGGGCTTTTTTGGAGGGCATTTCTTCTACCCGGATGAATGTTTTGCGCATGTGCTTTATTGTT
>JANOTW010000104.1:0-3217 GCA_031416575.1 Ferruginibacter sp. | reverse complement strand
ACAGCCGACCCTTCGCAAAATTAAAAGAGCTGCAAAGCCAACGCATAAAACCGACCACACAATTTGCAGCACATTTAATTTTGCCCGACCCCACCCAAGCCCACCCACCACCCAGTAAGCGGACACATCACTTAGTAAAACCATTTATAGGACACAAACCGACAATAAAAACTTAAATTAGTGGCTTAAACAGTTGAAAGACATTAAGTAAAAGTAATAATGCCCGAATCACAAAACATAGAATATAAAAGTAATTGGAGAGACGAATACCTAAAATGGATATGCGGCTTTGCTAATTGACAAAAACCAGTAAATTAAATTGTCGACTTAACAATAATCGTTGCTTATTTTATTTTTACTTAAAAATATATTTATGAGCCATCATGAAAAAACAGACAAACAAGTTGTAATCTCTCAACTTAATTGTTTCCTGTTTGCAAGTGTCATTGGTTTTATGGCAGATTTATTTATTAAGGAAGGCAGAGAAGTTATTTACAAATTCGTAGATGCCATTTTAATTACAGGAACTATTTTAGTTGCCATGAAACTGGCAAGAGAAGATTAGGATATGACTGCAGCAGGATATACATTGTTGTCTATTGCATGCGGTGTATTTTTTCTGGCTAAGGACTTTCAGTGATAACATTTATTTGTTTAAGTTAGTGCCACTCCTGATCAATGGGGTAAAAGCATGTACAAACATTTAGGCCATCATTTTCAACAGTTTGGTGTATGATCCATTTATTCATGAATACATAAAACGGGTATATGTGTATGATATACCAGTTCTTTAGTATGGCTACGCCTGAAAATCTTGTCAAGCAACTTATGTTTTTTAGGTATTACCACTAACCAGTCGAGCTTCGACCTGTCGATAAACCAGTTAATGCCATCTGTTATTTCAGCAGCTTCAATGGAATGAAATTCCGCTTTGGTATCACGTAACAGGTCATTAATTAAAAAACTTTCGTGTACCTTATCAGCATCAGGGTTCCTGTTATTATGATCTACATTCATCACATGTAACTCCGCATGAAAATCGGTAACGATCTTTTTGAGGAATGCTACGGGGGTCGTTTTCTCTACCTGCCGGTAATCGCAGGCAAAACCAATTTTTCTAACCGGTATAAATTCGGCCTTTGGCGGCACTACCAGTATCGGGTAAGTTAACTCATGGATCGTTTTTATGGTATTGCTGCCAACTATTAACCGGGTGAGGGTATTTTTACCGGAAAGCCCCATTACTACCATATCCGGTTTCATTTCGTTACAAAAATTACTCAGCCCCAACTGTAGCACATTCATTTCGGCCCTGGTGTTGATGGTGATGGTGCGCCGCAGTTTACTTTGTGTATTTTCTTTCAACAGGTTCAATTCATGCTCCGCTGCTTTTTGCATTTCAGCAATGTCAACAACCGGGTATGCAAATTCGCTTAACGCTATAGGAATTTGATAAGCATGGTACAGCCAGATTTCAGCTCCGTAAAAGGCAGCCAGGTTGCCGGCAAATTCAGCCGCATTAGTTGCTGTGGTGGAAAAATCCACCGGAACGATGATGTTTTTCATGTTGAAACTTTTTAGATATCCAAAATATTTTGAAAAGAGCTTTCCAGTTATGAGTTCTATCAGTAAAACTAATGATTTTACTTCTGGTTTACAGTAAATATTGTATCACAAATTTGGGGGTCATTACGACTAAGCTTACCTGTTTCAATAAGATTAAGCCATATGGTTGGAGTTATGTAATTCCTCCAATCAAAATAGTAATGCACACCTATCATTTCATCAAAGTTTTATTAACCGGTTTACCGCGGTTTCCAGCGTAGCTTCTTTTTTTACAAAGCAAAAACGCAATACTTTATCTTCCTTGCCATTTACATAAAACGCTGAAGTTGGAATAGTGGCTACTCCATATTCTTTGGTAAGCCTGGTGGCAAAATCTTTTTCACGCTCTTCAGTAATCCCTGCATAACTGTACAATTGGAAATAGCTTCCGTAAGAAGGCAATGCTTTAAATTTTGTTTGCTGCATCAATTGTTGAAAGTAATCTCTTTTTTGTTGCAACTGTACACCCAATTGCAGGTAGGGTTCTTTTTGCTGTATATAGTCGGCCAGGGCAAACTGTACCGGGCTATTGCAGGAAAAACAATTGAACTGATGCACTTTTCTAAACTCTTTCATCATGGCGGCGGGCGCTACGCAATACCCCAGTTTCCATCCCGTGCAATGATAGGTTTTACCAAAAGAAAAGCAGACGAAACTTCTTTCCAGCAGATCGGGGTAGCGCAGCATGCTTTCATGCTGCTTATTATCAAATATCAAATGTTCATACACTTCATCGCTCAGTATAAATATGCCGGTATCTTTTACAATACCCCGCAATTGTTCAATATCATCTTTGCCCAGGATACTGCCGGTAGGGTTATGCGGGGTATTAAGCATGATCATTTTTGTTTTGGCAGATATTTTTTGTTTCACCAGGTTCCAGTCAATTGCATAGCCGGGATAAATGAGTGGAATTAGAACGGGTACCGCACCGTTTATTTCTATATTGGGTATATAACTGTCATAAGCGGGCTCAAACACTATTACCTCATCGCCAGGTTGAAGCACGGTTGTGAGAGCTGTGTAAATAGCGTAGGTACCTCCTGGTGTAATGGTTATATCAGTATCAGCATTTACCCTGGCAGCATAAATATCTTCTATCTTTTCGGCTATTCTTTCCCGCAATAATGCAAGACCATGCATGTGTACATATTGGTTATGGCCTTTTTGCATAGCGGTATTTACCAATGCAACCAGTTCTTCAGGCATCATAAAATCAGGGTAGCCCTGGCCCAGGTTAATGGCATCGTGTTCCGCTGCCAGTACGCTCATCAGGGTAAAGATGGTAGTGCCAACATTGGGAAGCTTGCTTTGTATTGCCGGGTTCAATATCATGGGGTATTATGATGTTGTTTCGCAGGACATTTTTGAAGTAAAGGAATTAATATTTCCCCTGCCCGGTGAAGATGCTCATAAAGAAACGAAATTTTTATTTAAACGCAAAGTGAAATAATATTCTATACATCCATACTTTTTGTCCTGGCTAAGAAGCTATGTGGAGCATCGTTGCATCGCCCTCTTTTACGGCATACCATTGGGGAACTTTAATTGCGTTATACCGGGCGGTTCAACAGGCGCAGTTAGTGAGGTGTCCCGAAGACATCCCCGCTGG
>JANOTW010000103.1:0-17313 GCA_031416575.1 Ferruginibacter sp. | reverse complement strand
AATTGCGTTATATGAAACAGCCGTCATGATAATGTCATTACGCCGGTGGCCGGCAATTATGAAAGTACAAGGTGATATAAAAGAATGTATGAGAACGCTGTTATCACCTGCCTTCGCTATTCTAGGACTCTTTTAATTCATCGTCCTGTATTCATTAGGAGATTGCCCAACCCGTTGTTTAAACAGGCGGGTAAAATGCTGTGGATATTTAAACCCTAATTCATACGCTACTTCACTGATAGATTTATCAATATCAAAAATTCTTTCTTTAGCTATATCAATTACTCTGGCTTGTATGTATTCGTGGGCAGAAGTGCCCGTTTCTTTTTTTATTAAATCTCCAAAATAATTTGCAGATAAATTCAATTCGCCGACGCAATATGCTACGGAAGGCAAGCCAATTGCTTGAGGTTTGTCTGATGAAAAATAGTTATTCAGCAACTCTTCAAATTTCTTCACACTACCTTTATTTACATTGTCTCTTGTTATAAATTGCCTGTCGTAAAAACGGGTACAATAATTTAAAAATAGCTCAATATTACTGGCAATTAATTTTTTACTGTGTTTATCAATAGACTGTTCTAATTCATATTGAATTTTATTAAAACAGTCTATTACCAGCAGACGTTCTTTTTCTGACAGGTGCAACGCTTCATTTACTTCGTAAGAAAAAAACGAGTACTCTTGTATATGCTTACCAAGTGATGTTCCTTTTATTAAATCAGGATGAAACAGTAAAGCCCAGCCTTTGGGGGCAAATGTTTTTACGCCAGGTTGCACACCCAATATCTGGCCAGGTGCTACAAATACCAAAGTGCCGTCCTGGTAATCGTAATGATGACGGCCATATTTTAATTCGCCACAGTTTAATTCTTTTAAATAGATTGCGTAAACGCCAAAATTGAAAGTTTTAGCTGGCATGGGTGTTGCTTTTGACAAATCCAAAATAGTAATCAACGGATGCAATGTGCATGCCCCACGCATGGCATTATACTGTGCTACAGTTTCAATTTTTACAATCTCTTCCATACTTAAAATTTTACACCACAAATGTAAGCTGTACAAATAATTAATCAGCATCAGTAAACCACAATCAGTAAAACTGGTAAGTAAACCAGTAATTGGTATAACAATAGTTTTTGTTTATGTGCTGAACTTTGCATTATTAAACGAAGATGAATATGCAAAAAAGAAAATTAGGAACACTGGAAGTATCAGCCCATGGTATGGGTGCTATGAAATTAAGCTTTGGCACAGGTAAGGCAGTTGAAATAGCAGAAGGCATAAAAGTTATCCGCCATGCATTTGAAAAAGGGATTACATTCTTTGATACTGCCGAGGCGTATGGCCCTTATGTAAATGAAGAATTGGTTGGGGCGGCATTAGTCCCTTTTCGCAAAGAAGTAGTGATTGCTACTAAGTTTGGTTTTAAATTGGAAAATGGAGCTATAACTGGTGTAGACAGCAGAACTGAAAATATCAGAAAAGTTGCAGAAGAATCTTTAAAAAGATTACAAACTGATTACATTGATTTATTTTACCAGCACTGTGTTGACCCAAATGTACCTATTGAAGATGTGGCAGGCACATTGAAAGATTTAATCAATGAAGGAAAAATACGGCACTATGGACTTTCTGAAGCAGGTGCAAATACAATTCGCAAAGCCCATGCTATACATCCTGTAACGGCAGTGCAAAATCAATATTCTATTTGGGCAAGAGAACCGGAAGTATCTGTATTGCCAACTTGCAAAGAACTGGGAATAGGTTTTGTTCCTTGGGCACCATTTGGTACAGGCTTTCTTACAGGAAAAATTACTGCTGATATTGTTTTTGACACCAACACAGATTTAAGGGCATCTTTTCCCCGGTTTACGCCGGAAGCTATTAAAGCTAATATGCCGTTGATTGAAATGATGATACATATTGCCAGACGTAAAAATACAAACCCGGTGCAAATTGCATTGGCATGGTTACTGGCACAAAAGCCTTTTATCGTTCCCATTCCCGGCATGGATAAGATTGAATATATAGATGACAACATCAAGGCTTTGCAAGTTGAAATAACTGCCGATGATTTGAAAGATGTGGATGATACTTTATCAAAAATAAATATTCAGGGTGCAAGGTTGAATGAAGGTTTACTTGCAATGTCTGAGGAATAATAATCAACAAAAAAAAATTAAAACATGAAACTTTATTTTATACCAATAGCAATACTATTTAGCCTTAATAGTTTTTGCCAAACAGCAGATGAAAAAGAATTACTGAATCTTTCCTCAAAAATTTTTGAATGGGAAGTGCATGATAAAATAGGCTCGTTGCAAGATGTGTTTCATTCAGCGTTTATTGTAGTAAGTGCAGATGGTAGCAGCCAGCGTAAAAATGATTATTTGCAAAGGTTGAAAAGTGGCGATTTTGTGCACAACAGTATTGATATAGAAGAATACACAGTAATTATTTCGGGTAATACCGCTGTTGTAGCAGGCAAAGGAAAATTTACAGTCACTATATCGGGCAATAAAATTTCTTTACGCCTTTCGTATGTGGAAGTTTTTACAAGAGAAGGTTCTAAAAAAGCCTGGAAGGTGTTAGCCATGAAGGCAAGTGTTTTGGATAAATAAAAATATAATGAAAAATATTTTTTACTTAACTGTGGTGTGTTTGCTTTCGTTACCAATAACATCCTGTACACAAACCAATTCAAAATTAAAAAACAGTATGGCCAGCGACTTGAATAATAATGACGAATCTGAAATATTGGAAACAACCCGCCAACTCACAGCGTTGATGATAAAAAAAGATACGGTTGGAATAAACAAAATTGTAGATGACAATTTTACACTGACTCATATTACTGGTTATGTACAATCAAAAAAAGAATGGTTTGCCGAAATTGAAAGCGAAGGCATGAAATATTTTTCTTACAAAGAAGTAAAAACCTCGGTAATAGTCAAAGGAAATAAAGCCAAATTTGTTGGACAAAATTTGCTGGATGCCCGAATTTGGGGTTCAAGAAATAATTGGCGGCTTCTACAAACAATGGCGCTTGAAAAGCGAAATGGTAAATGGATTATTCTACACTCAGTAGCAACAACTTTTTAAAGTTATAAAAAATGAAAACTAGAAAATTAGGCAATAGTGAGTTAGAAGTTTCGGCATTGGGTTTAGGTTGCATGGGTTTAACTTTTGGTTATGGCCCTGCCACCAATGAAGTTGATGCTATTAAACTAATTCAAAAAGCAGTTGAGCTGGGTGTTACATTTTTTGATACTGCCGAAGCATATACACAAGGTGGCAACGAAGCGTTATTAGGAAAAGCATTGCAACCTTACCGAAACAAAGTGGTTATTGCCACCAAATTTGGTTTTAAAGATGGCAATGCAACAAAGGGATTAGACAGCAGACCCGAAAGAATAAAAACAGTTGTTGAAAATTCATTGAAATTATTACGAACCGATGCAATTGATTTATTGTACCAGCACCGGGTAGACCCAGAAGTGCCTATTGAAGAAGTAGCAGGTACTGTAAAAAATTTAATCAAAGAAGGAAAAGTAAAGCACTTCGGTTTATCAGAAGCTGGTGTGCAAACCATTCGTAAAGCACATGCTGTGCAACCGGTAACTGTATTGCAAAGCGAATACTCTATGTGGTGGCGGGAACCTGAAAATGAAATAATACCAACATTGGAAGAACTGGGTATTGGCTTTGTGCCTTTCAGTCCGTTGGGTAAAGGATTTTTAACTGGCGCTATTAACGAGAGCACACAGTTTGATAAAACAGATTTTAGAAATGTTGTGCCCCGTTTTAGTGAAGAAAATAGAAAAGCTAACCAACAGGTAGTAGATGCCATTACTGCAATTGCAAAAGAAAAAAATACTACTAACGCACAAATTGCTTTAGCTTGGGTGCTGGCACAAAAACCGTGGATAGTGCCTATACCCGGAACAACAAAATTACACCGGTTGGAAGAAAATTTAGGAGCTTTAACTATTGAATTATCAGCAACTGATTTACAGGAAATAGAAAATGTGCTGGCAGAAATAAATGTGCAGGGTGCAAGGTACCCGGCACAATTACAAAGCCGTGTTGGGAAATAATATTATCATCTTTTTAAAAAATTAAATTATGCAAAAAAATAACCGCCGCAATTTTATAAAAGCAGGAAGTGTAATGGGTGCATCACTATTAGCAGCACCATTATTAAGCAATGCTGCTAACAACAATATTGAGGCTGACAACAAACCGGCTAAATCTAAACAACGAATTTTAGGTACCGGAAAGCATAGCCTCAAAGTAAATTATGGCATGGGCCTGGGTTGCATGGGTATGAGTTATCACAGAAGTTTTGTTCCCGACAGACAAGCAATGATTAAGCTCATTCGCAAAGCATACGAAATGGGCGTTACTTATTTTGACACCGCCGAAGCTTACGGACCTTTGATTAATGAAGAACTAGTTGGCGAAGCCATTACGCCTTTCAGAAAAAAAATAATTATTGCAACCAAATTTGGTTTTATTGAAGGTAAACCAAGCTTGGGTTTAGACAGCCGCCCCGAAACTATTCGGAAAGTAGTAGAACACTCACTTAAAAGCCTGAAAACGGATTATATTGACCTGCTGTATCAGCATAGGGTTGACCCCAAAATACCGATGCAGGATGTAGCAGGTACTGTAAAAGAATTGATTAAAGAAGGTAAAGTAAAATATTTTGGATTGAGCGAAGCAGGCGTTGAAAAAATTCGTGAAGCACACGCTGTGCAACCTGTAACTGCTTTGCAAAGTGAATATTCATTAATGACAAGAGAGCCGGAAAACAATGTTATTAAAGTATGTGAGGAGTTGAGTATTGGATTTGTGCCTTACAGCCCTTTGAGCAGGGGTTTTCTTTCGGGGTATCTCAATGAACGCACCAAATACAATCCTAATAACGACAATAGAGGTACGTTGCCCCGTTATCAATCCGAAGCAGTTATTGCTAATTGGACTTTAGTTGAAATTTTGAAAGAATTTGGCGACCATAGAGGTTTAACTGTGGCTCAAGTTTCGTTAGCATGGTTGCTGGCGCAAAAGCCATTTATTATTCCTATACCAGGTACAACCAAATTGGCGCATTTGCAGGAAAATATTGGGGCTGTTGATTATGAATTTTCGCCAGATGAATTACAAAAATTAAACACTGAAATATTAAAAGTTAAAATTGTAGGTGTACGTTATACAGGTACTGCCGCCGAGCAAACCAATAAATAAGTTTTTTTTATTTAAAGAATAAGGAGATGTTTCTGCAACATAAAGCAACCCTGATAATTATTAAACAAATTTTAATTCATCACCCTGTACTCATTCGGGGTAACACCTGTTCTTTGCTTAAAAAGCCGGGTAAAATGCTGCGGATATTTAAATCCTAATTCAAAAGCAATTTGATTAACGGATTTGCTGTGATCAAATATTTTTTCTTTAGCCATGTCAATCACCTTAGATAATGCAAATAATCTTATCATTTTTTCTTTTTATTTCAGCTTGTTCTTCATCTCAAAAGAAGGATATCGCTGAAATGGATTATAGTTCTTTAAATCCTGAAAAAATATTAATTGTGTACCTGTCCCGTACAAACAATACAAAAGCAATTGCAGAAATCATTCACAGCAATGTTGGTGGAAAATTAATAGGGCTTGAACTGGAAAAACCTTATCCAGAAAACTATCAGCAAATAGTTGCACAAGTTGTAAAAGAAAATGAAACGAATTATTTGCCACCGTTAAAAACAAAAATAGACAGCATAGAAAAATACGATGTTGTGTTTGTAGGTTTCCCAACCTGGGGTATGAAGATGCCGCCACCAATAAAAACATTTTTGCATCAATATAATTTAAAAGGTAAAACCGTAATTCCTTTCAATACAAATGGGGGATATGGAGAAGGCAGCAGCTTTCAGAAAGTAAAGGAACTCTGTCCGGACAGCAAAGTATTAGAAGGTTTTGTTATCAGAGGGGGATTGGAAAGAGCTGGTCAATATCTTGTTATCAAAGATGAAAAGGCAAAAGAGGCGGAAACGAAAGTGAGGAAATGGCTGCAAAAAATAAAAATCATAAAATAAACGGGCCTGCTTTTATTCAAAACTTGCAGCAGAATTCAGGAAAAACAGATGTGTGGCTAAAAAGTTTACTAATGCAAAAAAGGACCGGTTCAGAAATATTTGATTTTCGTAGTTTTTTGTTTGAAAAAGATAAATGCAGATGATTTTATTGTATCTACCTTTAAATTTCATTTCGAAAACTTTCTTACAAGTAACCGCCATTCCGCCCACCTTAGAATCAATTAATAGTAAGTGATAAAACTCAAACCCGATTATGATTAAGGTATTTACGATCTCTTTAATGACTTTTGGAATTTTTCTTCTTAGTAGCTTTATACCCGGGCAGAATTTGAATGAAAGCATTAAAAGAGGAAAAGAAGTATATGCTCTAAACTGTCAGAATTGTCACATGGAAGATGGAAAGGGCACACCGTATATCAATCCACCGGTAGCTAAAGCAGACTATATTAAAAAAACCAGCTAAAACTTTGATCGGCGTTATTCTCAAAGGCCAATCAGGTGAGGTAGTAGTGAATGGCAAAAAATATAATGCTATCATGCCTGCGCAAGATTATTTAACTGACATACAAATTGCTGATGTGCTTAATTATGTTCGCAATAGTTGGGGTAATAAAATACCCGGAACTATCATTCCTGCAACGGTAAAAGCGCTTAGATAGTGATTTAAATTAATAACATATATTCTAAAAATTTGCAGCTATGGCTACTTTTAATTTAAAAATAAATGGGCAAACCAAAAAGGTGGATGTGGATCCCATGACGCCAATACTTTGGGTGTTGAGGGACCATCTCAATTTGCAGGGCACCAAGTATGGTTGCGGCGTTGCCGCCTGTGGCGCTTGTACCATCCACCTTAACGGTACTGCGGTTCGTTCCTGCCAGCTACCGGTTACTTCAATCGGTAACAAGGAGATTACTACTATTGAGGGCCTTTCTGCAAACGGAGATCATCCTGTTCAGAAAGCCTGGCTTGAGCATGATGTAGCCCAGTGTGGATATTGCCAAACAGGCCAGATCATGGCTGCGGCGGCATTGCTAAAAACAAAACCCAATCCAGGCGAAGCGGAGATTGAAGCTGCAATGACAGGTAATATTTGCCGGTGTGGCACTTACCTTCGGATAAAAGAGGCCATCAAATCTGCGGCAAAACAGAAATAATATTATTGCACTAAACACCATTGCCACAATTCAAAGAATTAAAAATGGAAAAAAATATAATCACACATAACAGGCGTTCATTTCTAAAATCATCAGTGCTTGCAGGCGGTGGCCTTATGATCAGTTTTAGCTGGCTTCCTGAGTTAGGCCTTGCCAGTAAAACAGGTGAACTTAATTTACCCGACCAATGGAATGAGATAACCGGTTATGTAAAGATCACTCCGGATAATATCATAAAAATTTTAAACCCTAATCCGGAATTTGGGCAAAATGTGATGACCTCACTCCCGATGATTATAGCAGAAGAGTTGGATGTGGACTGGCAAAAAGTGGTGGTAGAAATGGGGCCGCACGATAATGTAAAATTAGGGCCGCAAATCACTGGCGGCAGTAATTCTGTGAGGATGTATTGGAAACCACTACGTGAAGCAGGAGCGGCAGCCCGCCAAATGTTGATGGAAGCCGCAAGCCAAACCTGGGGTGTGCCTGTGGAAGAATTGACCACTAAAGCAGGGATGCTATACCATGAAAAAAGCGGCAGATCAGCAAAGTATGGAGACGTTGCCGCTAAAGCCTCGGGCCCTTCCATACCAAAAGGAGTTAAGTTAAAAGATGTACAGAATTTTACTGTAGTACGAAGTTCAAAGAAAAATGTAGAAGGTTTAAATATCGTAACCGGCAAACCTCTTTTTTGCTTGGACTATACACAGGAAGGAATGCTGATTGCCATGATTGAACATCCACCTGCTTTCGGGAAGAAACTTAAATATTTTGATGCAGCAGAAACCTTGAAAATGCCAGGCATCAAAGATGTTTTCAGCCTGAAATTGTATGAAGACGGTTTTGAACAGGCGGGTTTCGATACACGGACATTTAATGATTTGCTGGTAGTGGTAGGCAACACCACATGGGAAGTTATGAATGCCCGTAAAAAATTAAAAGTAACCTGGGAACCAACCAGCGATATTAAAGAAACAATGGCAGGCAGAGGTGGAAAAAGAGAGGTTACTATACCTGCCGGGCTTGAAAGTACCAATACGCATTTGGCAAAAATGGCCGAATACGCAAAGAAGCCAGCGCAACAATTACGAAAAGATGGAGACCCGGAAACGGCATTTAAAAATGCAGCACAAATTTTAGAGCGCACTTACAATGCACCTTTTTTGGCACACAACTGTATGGAGCCTATGAACTTCTTCGCCCATGTTACAGATGAAAAAGCCCTATTGGTGGGACCGCATCAGGCACCAGGCTGGATTGAACCTACACTTTCAAAAATTTTGAACCTGCCGGCCGATAAAATTGAAATCCAAATGACCCGGATGGGTGGAGGCTTTGGCCTGAGAGCATATGGACATTATCTTACAGAAGTGGCTCTTATCTCTAAAAAAGTAAAAGCTCCTGTCAAACTTGTATATAGTCGTGAAGATGATATGACTTATGGTATTTATCGTCCAATGTACACGGCTACTTACCGGGCTGCATTGGATGCAAATAAAAATTTAATTGCATTTCATGTAAAAGGTGGCGGTATTCCTGAACATCCCATTCATGCAAACAGGTTTCCTGCAGGTGCAGTTGACAACTATCTGGCAGAGGGCTGGGAAATACCTTCAAACATAACAATCGGAGCATTCAGGGCGCCACGGTCCAATTTTAATGCATCGGCAGAGCAATCCTTTCTGGATGAGTTGGCAGAAATGATGGGTAAAGACCCGATTGATTTTAGATTGGAGCTTTTGAAAAGGGCAAAAGAAAACCCGGTTGGTAAAAACAATGAATATGATGCTGACAGGTATGCAGGCGTATTAAAATTGGTTCAGGAAAAATCTGGATGGAATAAACAAGAGGATAAAAAGTACAGCCGGGGTGTTGCTGCCTATTTCTGTCATAATTCTTATGCAGCGCATGTAGTGGATATGGTACAAAGAGACGGGCAACCTTATGTAGAAAGGGTATTCAGTGCGGTGGATTGTGGTATTGTTATTAATCCTGATGCAGCTGTTAATATGGTGCAAGGCGCCGTGGTAGATGGAATTGGAAATGCCCTTTACGGAGGATTAACACATAAAGATGGCGTGGCACAACAAAATAATTTTAATCGCTACCGGATTATCCGCATGAGGGAAGCTCCAAAGAAAATAGAAGTTCATTTCGTACAAAACGATATTGATCCAACCGGTTTGGGCGAACCGCCTTTCCCCCCTGTATTTGCTGCTGTGGCAAATGCGATATATAAAAATACCGGCAAGAGAGTGTATAATCAACCTTATAATAATGATATCATCACTAAAAAGGCTTTTTAAGATTTAAAAATACTGATATAGATTTGTATAGGAAAATTTGCTGAGGTGGTCATAACCAATTCAATCATTGTAAAGTTCCTGTAAAGTAAATTTTTACTTAAATGCCGTCTTTCATCAATTTTCTTAAAAAGCATGTTCAGTTGATCCTTAAATTGCCGAACTGCATAAAGCGCTAGATATAAATAATTTACAGTTGCTCTACAATTTCATCAGAAACTTAAAATAAGTAATTTGGGGCAAAGTTCAGAAGTTCGTGCCTTGATTTGAGGTTAATTTTTATATCTTCGATCGGGCGGGCGCTTAACTTGAATTGGATGTCACATGTTTTACGCATAGCTGGGAATATGGTTGAATTATTTTATTCCATAAGCTAAATCATTTTTTAAAAATCCGGCAATCAATTTATTATACAGAAATTATTGTCATAAGTTGTAAATAACCAAAAAAATTTAAACTTAAAATTTTTTTAATAAAATATTGAAAATTAATGTATTATGAAATTTCTATCAGAGACTGTTATGAATAAGGTAATATGGCTGATAATTGATATTTCTTTTTTCTACCAAGGTTCAAAGACAAATCACTTTTTTCCCCGTTGGCCGATAGAAAATTACTAAAAATAAAAAAAGCCGTCCCGAAAATTCGGAGCGGCTTTTTTATTTTGAATTATAGTTTCTATGCAGGTTGCAAATCCCCGGCAGCAGTATGAGCCGCACCCATTTCAGCCATTATAGCTTCCACATCCACACCCAATCCCTTTGCTACCGCCATTCCCAATTTCACATCCGCTCTAAAGAAATGACACAACTGACGGTTGACAATGATATCTTTTTTAGGGCCGCTGATTCCGCTCATGGCGCCCACAATATTCGATACCAGGTTGTGCCGGTCATAATCATTCATGGCTTTCGTAAATAGTAATCCGGCCTGGCTATAATGGTCGCCATCGCCATTCCCGTTCCTGTCGTACCAGTCAGCTACTGTGGTATCCACTTCCAACGCGGGTTCCCGGTAGCTTTCATCAACAACTATATCATCGAAACTATTGGGGAAATAATTTGGATTGCTTTCCCCGTTATCGTCCACCCTCATTAACCCGTCGCGTTGATAATTGTTTACCATAAACGGACAGGCATTTACCGGAATTTGCTCATAATTAGCGCCTAACCTGTATCGTTGTGCATCAGGATAAGATAAAATCCGGCCCTGCAACATTTTATCAGGGGAAAATCCAATTCCATCCACCACGTGGGCTGGCGCAAAAGCCGATTGTTCTACATCCCGGAAATAATTTTTTGGAACCTGGTTTAGTTCCATTTCACCAACTTCTATCATTGGAAAATCACCATGGGGCCATACCTTGGTCAGGTCGAATGGATTGTGTGGAAATGATTTTGCCTCTTCTTTTGTCATTACCTGAATCTTCAATGTCCACTTCGGAAAATCTTTTCTATCAATGGCGTCAACAAGGTCGCGTTGAGCAAAATCCATATCCTTTGATTTCATTTCCGCGGCTTCATCGTTGGTAAAGTTCTTAATGCCTTGTTTGGTGAGGAAATGAAATTTTACCCACACACTTTCATTTTTATCATTTACCAGCGAAAAAGTATGGCTGCCAAAACCATGCATGTGGCGGTAACCGTGTGGCGTTCCCCTATCACTCATTAATATCATTACCTGGTGAAGGCTTTCAGGATTCAGGCTCCAGAAATCCCACATCATGGTGGGGCTTTTAGTGTTGGTTCTTGGATCTCTTTTTTGCGTGTGAATAAAATCACCAAATTTTTTGGGGTCTTTTACAAAAAATACAGGCGTATTATTTCCAACCAGGTCCCAATTGCCATCTTCGGTGTAAAATTTCATGGCAAACCCACGTGGGTCACGCTCTGAATCCGCACTGCCTTTTTCACCGCCAACTGTACTGAAACGAATAAAGAGTTTAGTCTGCTTGCCAATTACGCTGAAAATTTTGGCTCTTGTATAATTAGTAATATCATGCGTAACGGTAAAAGTGCCGAATGCTCCCGTTCCGTGCGCATGCACAGGCCGTTCTGGTATCCGCTCACGGTTAAAGTGCGCCATTTTTTCATGTAGTATAAAATCCTGCAACAGCAGCGGGCCCCGGTTGCCCATACTCATGGTATTCTCATTTTCCGTATATGGTTTACCTGATGCAGTAGTGAGTTTCTTATTATTTCGATTGTCGTTCATTTCAGGAAAGTTTAGTTTTTGAATTAATTTAATACACAAATTTAGTGTTATTGTTTTATAATCTTTATTGATATTTATTATAGTCATATAGATATTGTCTATTTTTACACCATGACTATTACTCAGTTGGATTATATCATCGCAGTAGATACATACCGGCATTTTTCAACTGCGGCCGAGCAGTGTTTCATTACTCAGCCTACATTAAGCATGCAGATTCAAAAGCTGGAAGAAGACCTGGGAATAAAAATATTCGACCGAAGCAAACAGCCTGTTATACCAACAGAAATTGGCGAAGAAATCATTCAGCAGGCAAGAAAAATTTCACATGAAGTAAAAATGATCCACCAGTTGATCAGGGATAAACAGGGAATATTGCAGGGCGAATTAAGGATCGGTATCATACCAACCCTTGCACCCTATTTACTTCCCATGTTCCTGCAATCCTTTCTGAATAAATATCCCGAGATTAAAATAAGGGTAAAGGAAATGACCACGGATGTGATTATTGAAAAACTGAAAGCAGGGAAAATTGACGCAGGTTTATTAGTTACACCTTTACAGGATAACAGCATTATCGAATATGCTTTGTTTTATGAGGAGCTTGTAGCTTATGTATCAAAGACAAATGCAGCCTTCAAAAAAACGTATGTACTGGCGGATGATATTGATCTGAAGGATCTGTGGTTATTGGAAGAAGGCCATTGCCTGAGATCGCAAATTATAAATTTATGTGAATTAAAAAAGCAAACAAAGGAACAAAGCCATTTTGAATACGAGGCGGGCAGTGTGGAAACGCTCAGGAAAATGGTAGAGATGAATAATGGCGTTACCATTTTACCTGAATTAGCTACCCTCGATTTTTCAGTAAACCAACTTAATATGGTTCGTCATTTTAAAGCGCCCGTACCTGTTAGGGAAGTAAGTTTGGTAACACACAGAAATTATGTAAAGAAAAAATTAGTGGATGTGTTGAAAGAAGAAATTATCAACACTTTACCTGAAAAAATAACCATGAACAAAAAAAACAACCTGGTAAAAATATAAGTTTACAATTCGCTAAACAATAACCTTACACCCGTGTTATCATAAAAATTATTTATCAATTATATATTCATTCCTAAAACTTTAAAATTATGGCAATAGCAATTGGCCAGGCAGCGCCAGGTTTTTCATTGTATGATAGCGAAAAAAAGAAAATAAACCTGGGTGATTATAAAGGAAAAAATGTAGTGTTGTTGTTTTTTCCACTGGCTTTTACAGGGACGTGTACGAAGGAGTTATGTAGCGTAAGGGATAACATTTCCATTTACAATGAAACCAATGCACAGGTATTAGGCATTTCGGTGGATTCTTTATATGTGCTAAATAAATACAAAAAGGAACAAAACCTGAATTTTCCTTTATTAAGCGATTTTAATAAAGATGCGTCTAAGGCGTTTGATGTTTTGTATGAAACATATCCTTCGTTTGAAATGCAGGGGGTTAGTAAAAGAGCCGTTTTTGTAATTGATAAAGAAGGTGTGGTACAACATGCTGAAATATGTGCCACTCCCGGTGAATTGCCGGATTTTAATGCAATACAGCAAACTTTAAACATGCTTAATTAATAGATTTAGCCATAACATTTTAATAATTATTTAAGATTTTTTTATTCATTTCACATAAAAAAGTGTTTTATTCGTTTTCTATTAGAATACTGCTATTTTAAAAGAATTCACTACTTTTACTGTACTGAAAAAGATAATAACTATATTAATTTTATTATTTGGAATAACTTTTACTTCTTTTGCCCAAACTAAATCTGGTATTTCAGAGGATGCTACAGCAAAAATTATCAAGTTCTTCCCTAATCCAGCTACTTCGAATATCAATTTCGAATTGCAGCGGGGTTATGATAAATCCCATACGCTCCAGTTATTTAATTTCATGGGCAAAAAAGTTTACGAATTAATTCCATCCAGTCAGCGTATTAACCTTTCCTTAAATGGTTTTTACCGGGGTGTTTATATTTTTCAATTACGCGATAGGTATGGTAAAATTATAGATTCCGGAAGGTTCCAGGTAATACGATAATCCTCAATTGATAATTGATAATTTTTTAATTGATAATTTCTTCAAGGCGCTACCTGTTTATGTAAAAGGTATCATTTTTTAAGAATTATCAATATTTCATTTTCATTATCAATTCGCTTCCTGATAATTGAAAATTTCTTAAAAATCGCTGTACCCCTTTATGCAAAGGATATCATTTTTAAAGAATTATCAATTATCCCATTATCAATTATCAATTCACAATACCTGCACAATCAAAAACTTTAAATAATGCGTATTCTCCTGATCCCTTATTACCGGATGATCAGCGGACTGTGTATTGAAAACCACCTGGCGTATTTTCCGTTTCGCATCTTTTGCCGCCATTGAAATAATATCTAAAAACAATTCGGGTTTTACTAAATTGGTACAACTGGAGGTTACTAAAAACCCACCGGGTTTTACTAATTTAATGCCCCGCAAATTAATTTCCTTATAACCGGCAACCGCTTTATCAACACTGCCGCGGCTTTTGGTAAATGATGGCGGATCAAGCATCACCACATCCCACTGTTTATCTTCCTTTGTCAATCCTTTTAATGCATCAAATGCGTTTACACATTCAAATTTGCAAATATCCCCTACCTCATTTAAAGCAGCATTTTTATTGCACATATCAATGGCGGATTGAGAAATATCGAAACCGATCACGGATCTGGCCCCGAATTTCGCAGCGCTTATTTCAAACGATCCTGTATAACAAAAAGCGCCGAGTACATCAGCCCCTTTCACAATATGCCGTATCGCCTTCCGGTTATCCTGCTGATCCAAAAAATAACCTGTCTTTTGCCCGTTGGCAATATCCACATTAAACTTTATTCCGTTTTCATTGATGATGATATTGGTATCAAATTCAGGAGAAAGGAACCCCTTAAGTTGTTCCATTCCTTCCAATTCCCTCACCGGCACATCATTGCGTTCATAAATGCCTTTGGGAGAAAATATTTTTTCCAAGGCTTTTACAATTGCAGGTTTCCACACATCAATACCAAGGGCAAGGGTTTGTATTACAAAATAACCGTTAAACTTGTCAATAATCAACTGTGGAATTTCATCCGCTTCCCCAAAAATTAACCGGCAATTTTCCATGTATCCTAATTTTTGACGATAAGCCCACGCCCGCTGAATGCGGTCATGAAAAAACCGATCATTGATTTCCTCATTTTTATCTCTTGTAAGCAGCCGTACCATTATCTGCGATTGAGGGTTCATATAACCCTTACCCACAAATTTTTTATCGTGTGTAAACAGGTTTACAATTTCCCCTGCCTTTGCCGCCGCATCCAACGCCTTGCCCCTGTTTATTTCATTGGCAAATACCCAGGGATGGCCGTTCTCTACCCTGTTACTGATATTTTTATTGAGAAAAAGACTTTTCATGCGGCAAAGGTAACTATTGTGGGTAGGTGTCAGGAACTTTGAAAGCCTGAAGCGCTTATATCTTTAAAAATTGTCAATTTGGCTGCAAAACGAGGCTTGGCAAAATGTTTGACAATCGTACCTTTGCAAACAATTTTTACCCCAAATTATCCGCTATCATTAGTGAAGTATAGGAATTAATATTTTTTATTATGGAAGAAAAAGCAAAAGTTACAACTCAGGACCAGGCCTTGGCAGAAGAAATGAAAGGTTTTGACGATATGGATATCAATTCTGACGCTGATATTCCCGGCAATACGCATTTAAGTAATCCTGAACCGGAAAATGCAGTAGAAAAACTACAGGAAGAAATGGATGAGCAAAAAGACAAGTATATGCGTTTGTTTGCCGAATTTGACAATTTTAAACGGCGTAATGCTAAAGAAAGAATGGAACTGATGCAAACAGCAGGCAAAGAAGTAATTGCTTCTTTATTGGATGTATTAGATGATTGTGACCGTGCGGATAAACAAATTCAAACAAGCAATGACCTGCACCAGATAAAGGAAGGTATCCAACTGGTATTTGGCAAGCTTAGAAATACATTACAGTCAAAAGGATTGAAAGCAATGGAAAGCATCAACACTGATTTTGATGTGGAAAAACATGAAGCCATCACCGAAATTCCGGCTGTACCGGCTTTAGTTAATAAGGTAGTGGATGAAGTGCAAAAAGGATATTATTTGAATGATAAGATCATCCGGTTTGCAAAAGTGGTAGTTGGAAAATAATTAATTGATTAGCTGATGTGGTAATTTTCTAATGTGATAATAGTACTATACTCTTGTGATAAAAAATTATCATTTAGTTTTATTCAATAACCAAATAAAAAGAGTACTTGATTAAGGGCATCCCTAAAACCTGTGTTTTTGTTTTAACCTCACCTTTAATTCCTCTCCAAAGGAGAGAATAAGGAAGGTTTTTAGAGATGCCCATAATATAAAACGTAATAAAAGATCCCCAATGGTATTCAGTACAAGAGGGCGATGCAACGATGCTGCCATGAAACACTTTAGCCGGGACAAAAAATATTTTACTCATTTTTTATCCCTGGCGGAGTATAACCGGAAACCAACATTAGCTCATTAGCACGATAACTAATCAGCACATTTACTTTAGCATTATGAAGAGAGATTTTTATGAAATATTGGGTGTCTCAAAATCCTCATCGCAGGATGAGATAAAGAAAGCATACCGAAAAGTAGCCATGCAGTTTCACCCGGACCGTAACCCGGGTGATAAACCATCTGAAGAGAAATTCAAGGAGGCCGCGGAAGCTTATGAGATATTAAGTGATACGGATAAAAGGGCCCAATACGATCGTTTTGGACATAACGCTTTTAGCCAGGGGCGTGGCGGCGGTGGAGGATTTAGCGGCGGTGGCATGAATATGGATGATATTTTCAGCCAGTTTGGAGATATTTTTGGAGAAGAAAATCCGTTTGGAAGTTTTTTTGGTGGAGGGCGCCGGTCTGCCGATGGCCGTAGCCGTGGTGTAAGAGGCAGTAATCTCCGAATAAAAATAAAATTGAATTATGAAGAGATGGCCAAGGGGGCATCTAAAACCGTTAAAGTAAAAAAACATGTAACCTGTACCCATTGCACGGGAAGTGGGGCTAAGGACAAAAACAGCGTGCAAACCTGTGGCACATGCGGCGGCAGTGGCCAGGTTAGAAGAGTGCAAAATACTTTTTTGGGCCAGATGCAAACTGTAACTACCTGCCCTACCTGTAATGGGGAAGGAAGTACGATTGCCAATAAATGTACAACCTGTAAAGGTGAAGGAAGGGTTTATGGCGAAGAAACGGTTACCATTGAAATACCGGCAGGTGTGCAGGAAGGTATGCAGCTTAGCATGAACGGTAAGGGTAATGCCGGAGAAAGAGGCGGGGCGAATGGCGACCTGATCATTTTGATAGAAGAAGAAGCCCACGCCGAATTACACAGAGATGGGCTGAATGTAGCATTCGATTTACATTTATCCTTTCCTGAAGCTGTATTTGGTACCAATGTGGAAGTACCCACCAT
>JANOTW010000102.1:0-8738 GCA_031416575.1 Ferruginibacter sp. | reverse complement strand
TATCAAAGGACTTTTTGATTATCGCCCCCAACATTATTGTACTTAACCGTTTACGTAAAGACTTTGACGGGTTGAAAATGTTTTTTGAGGAACCCTTTATCCCGGATAATGGCTTTGGTGATAAGGATTGGAAAAACGATTTTCAATTAACGGTACATATTCAGGACGACCTGAAACCAATTACGGAATCAGGTAATATTTTCCTGACTAATATTCACCGGGTATTTTTCAATGAAGAACCTGAACAGTCATTTGAAACAACTTTCCTTGGCGTAAAACCTAAACCAAATGCCGACACTTCAAAAGGCCTTGACCTGGGTAAAGTAATGAGAAGCGACAAGATTAAAGATTTGGTAGTTTTAAATGATGAAGCTCATCACATACACGACAGTTCGCTGGCCTGGTTCAAAAGCATTGAAGACATCAGCAATAAGCTGAAGCTAAAAACCGGAAATGGCATAAGCCTTCAGGCAGACTATTCCGCAACGCCAAAACACAATAAAGGTGCGATTTTCGTTCAAACAATTTGCGATTACCCTTTAGTGGAAGCCATCAAACAAAATGTGGTAAAGTCGCCTGTATTGCCAGACGAAGCATCCAGGCAAAAAATTCATGAAAAAGATAGCAGCGATTTTGTAGAACGATACAGGGATTATATTCATTTGGGTTATTTGGAATGGGAACAACAATACGAAGAATTAAAAAACTACAAAACACCCATTCTTTTCATCATGACCATGAGTACCAAAGAAGCAGACCAGGCGGCAGCTTTTTTGGAAAGCCATTATCCTTTAATGAAAAAATCGGTGCTTACCATACACACCAACAATTCGGGTGAAATAAAAGAAACCGCTTCCAGCAAAAAAGATAAAGAAGAATTAGAAGTATTACGCAAAGCAGCAGATGAAATAGACAAAGACCATTCTCCTTACAAAGCCGTTGTTTCGGTTTTAATGCTTCGTGAGGGCTGGGATGTGCGCAATGTAACCACCATAGTCGGGCTTCGTCCCTTTGGCGCCGATTCTAAAATATTACCCGAACAAACTATTGGCAGGGGTATGCGCAAAATGTTTTCATTAGATACTCCTGAAAAATTGGTGGTGGTTGGTACTCCCGCTTTTTTAGAATTTGTTGAAAGCCTAAAAACCGAAGGTGTGGAATTTCAATATAGCCCGATGGGCAAAGGCACAAAAGGTAAGTCGCCGGTAATTGTAGAAGTGGACAAAGAAAACACGAATAAGGATTTAGATGCTTTGGATATTCCTATTCCTCAAATGAGCCCACGGTTTTATCGGGAATTTAAAAACCTTGAGTTGATAGATGTAGGTAAATTCAAAAATGAAAAAGTTTCTCTGAAAAAATTCAACAGCGATGAATTAAAGGAAATCATCTTCAATGACATTGATGGAGATTTTTCTCACAAAACAGTTTTTAAAAATACTGTCCCGGATTACAGAAATATAATTGGCTTTTTTACCGCTGTCATTTTAAAAGACAGTCGTTTGGTGAGTGGTTTTAATATCCTCTATCCAAAAGTGGAGAGTTTTATCAAGTATCAACTGTTTGCCAAAGAGGCTGAATTAAGCGATCCTCAAACCATGCGTAACCTTTCGGAAGTACATCCAAAAGAGATTTTGAAAACTTCTTTTAAAAAAGCCATTGATGAATTAACCATTACCGATAAAGGTACGGCGGAAGTAAAAAACTACATTTCACTAAAGCTCACCAAACCGAAGATTGCGGAAAACCAGGCCTTCCTGATCCCAAAGAAATCCGTTTTCAACAAAATTATTGGCGACAACCCTTTTGAATTGGAAGTAGCATCTTACTTGGAAAGCCGTTTTGATGATGTGGTTTCTTATGCCAAAAACACAATGGGTGAAGGTGGGGTAAATTTTAAAATTGAGTACCAGGCCGAAGACGGAAACATACGGGAATATTATCCCGACTTTTTTGTAAAAACCGGAGCCGATACTTTTTACATACTCGAAACAAAAGGGCGTGAAGACCTGGACGATATAAGAAAAATTAAACGTTTGGCTACCTGGTGCAAAGACATCAACACGGCACAAAGCGATTATACTTACACTCCCGTGTATATAAAGCAGGAAAAATGGGAAGATGTAAAAAAAGATATAAGGTCGTTTAAGGATGTTTGCAAAATATTTGAAGTAAAATGAAAGAAACACAATTTATTGATAAAAAATCCCTTTCTACGGTTACCGGTAAAACGGCCAACTGGAAAGAACTGGCGAAGGATTGTGTTTGTTTTGCTAATTCACGAGGGGGGATTATCAGAATTGGAATAGAAAATAATGAAGCTATGCCACCTGCAGGCCAGGTTATTGATGAAAATCTTCCCTTTGTTATAAAAAAGAAAATTTCGGAAAATTCTGTAAATGTAGGGGTACATGCCGTTATTAAAAATGCTGAAAACAATGCTGAGTATATTGAGTTGGAAATACTTTTTAGCTCATCAACGGTGGCGGCTACCAGCGATGGTAAATATTATTTTAGAAGCGATGACACCTGTGTTCCTTTATTGCCAGATGAATTGTCGAGATTATTTACAGATAAGCCGTCTTTTATTTGGGAGATAAAAAAAACAAGGCTCCCTAAAACTGCAATTGACCAGCAAAAATTATCTCAATTTCAGGAGGACATCAAAAACTCATCAAGGGTAAGTATTCACGTAAAGCAAAAATCGTTAGATGAATTATTAGAGCATTACTTTTTTATAGAAGGGGATTATCTTACCAATCTTGGTATTTTGTGGCTGGGAAAAAGAAATGACAGAGCTAAATTATTATATTCCCCCACTATTCACTTTCTCAAATTTGATGAACGTGGCCAGAAAGTGAACAAAATACTCTGGGAAGATTTTTCGTTAAATCCCAAAGAATTGATTGAGGCTATCTGGACAGAAATACCTGATTGGAAAGAAGGGATAGATGTAGCGGATGGTATTTTCAGAAAATTTGTACCCAATTACGAAGAAGAAGTCATCCGTGAATTAATGGCCAATGCTTTAGTTCACAGGCCATACACTACCAGGGGCGATGTTTTCATAAATCTATATCCGAATAAACTGGAAGTGGTAAATCCTGGATTATTTCCTATTGGTGTTACTCCTAAAAATGTACTTCATAAAAATGTGAGGCGAAACCCATATTTGGCCCAGGTATTTTACGATCTGCATTTAATGGATAAAGAAGGCTCTGGTATTGATAAAATGTACCAGGTTTTGCTTTCTAATGCCAAGCAGGTCCCTGTTCCTTTTCAAGGCGATGATTATGTAATGTTTACAATTAACAGGCACATTTCAAAACCTGAAATAATTGCACTAATTAACAGGGTCAATGAAGAATTTCAATTGAATAGCAAAGAATTAATTTCTTTGGGTTTAATAGCACAGCATAATACGCTTTCTTCAATAGAATTTTCTAAAGAATTGAATTTGCCCGACCAATCAAATGCAGTAACAAATTGGCTGGGCAGGTTACCCAGCTTTGACCTGATTATTTCTAAAGGCAAAACAAAAGGCAAAGCATACCAGGTGAACCCCGATTTTTTGAAGAAGGCAAACTTTAAGGGCGTGACCAACCTGAAACGAATTGAAAATTACCGCCTGGAAGAATTAATTTACCAGGATGTAAAAATTTATCAGCCTGCTGCCCTGGGGGATATTCATGAGAGGATTGGAAAAGAAATTTCTAAAAATAAGGTTAGGAAAATGATATATGCCATGGTTGAATCTAAGAAATTATCAAGTGCAGGTACCAGAAGTGGTACCAGGTATTCTTTAGACCAAAATGGGTGAAATAATGACCTGTTTTTAATAAAATGTCTAAAAAAATGGTCTAAAAAAATATAAACGTCTGATAATCCGTTTTTTATCATAGACCAAAATGGGTGAAATAAGCACCATTATTTACATAAAATGTTGATAAAAAATACATGTCAGATAAAAAGAATTGAAGCCACTTATCAGCATACAGTTCTTAAATATTTCGCAAGCGGCGGCATGACCAATGCCAGCCTTAGAGAACGATTTGGAATGAATGATAAACAACGGTCGCAAATTTCAAGGCTTATAAAAGAAACCCTCGAAAAAAATAAAATTAAATTGAAAGGACCGGAAAGCAATTCAGATTTTAGTTCGCTAAGAATTAATAATTCTCAGAAAAGCGGCCTTTTAGTTGACTGGCTTTCGGAAAAAATACTTGATCCATTGATTATCAATACGTTCTTATTTGACTTAGGTTCGGAAAATCGAATTATTGTCTTTAAGACGGACGGGCAAAATTAAAGTAAATGAAAAGAGGGAATGGACGGTAAATTTTAATGCATTTGGAAGTGACACCTGAATTAGGTGAAAATTAGGTGGTTTTAGGTGAAAACATACATTAATGTATTGAAAATTAGCATGTTATAATCTGTCCTTTTCTATGTAAATAAAATTTATTAGTCCAATTTAGTCCATAAAAAATAATCGGAAACAATGAACGAACAGGATAAAAACCAAATAATAGATCTAATAAAAGCAGGACAAAAACTACCCAAAGAATACATCTATAAACTATTTGCCGATGAAGAAGATGTATTTCTTTTTTGGAATGGCCGCAAGGAAGACATCACCAATATTGCCCTGCCCTTTCATAGCATTGAACATATTGATGAACCACGAAAAGAAGCCCAAAAAGCCGGGGATGCTTTTTCACTGTTTGAAACGGACTTTAGGGGCCGCCAGTTGAAAGGCTGGACAAACAAACTGATTTGGGGCGATAACAAACTTATACTTTCCTCCTTAGCCAATGGCCCCATGCGGGAAGAAATAGAAAAGGAAGGCGGGCTTAAACTCATTTACATTGACCCGCCCTTTGCCGTAGGCGCCGACTTTGGTTTTAACATAGAAATAGGCGGCGAAACCGCCGAAAAAAAGCAAAGCATCATTGAAGAAATTGCTTATCGGGATACCTGGGGCAAAGGCATTTCATCTTACCTGAGTATGATGTACGAGCGACTAAAACCCATGCACAATTTGTTAGCTGAGGATGGCAGTATTTATGTGCATTGTGATGGAAGAGTGAATAGTTATATCAGATTGCTACTTGACGATATTTTTTTAAAAGATAACTATAGAAATGAACTTATATGGCAAAAAATTAGAGTTGTTAAAGCTCAAAGTTTAGCATATGGTGGTGTAACTGATTCAATTTTTTACTATGGAAAATCTAAATCTTCAATATTAAATTTTCAATTTACAGAACAAGATGAAGGGTACGAAAAGAAATTTGATAAACTTGATAAGAAATCAGGGAAACGCTATCAGTTGGTAAGTTTAATTCAAAAAGGTACTGGACCAGCGAGAAAGTTTGGAGATAAAGTTTTGTCTCCAACCGCAGGTATGCATTGGATTTGGTCACAAGAAAGAATTAATGAGGCTATCGAAAACGATTTAATAGAGTTTACTTCAACCGGTAATCCTAGAAAAAAACAATTTTTAGATGACTCGAATGGTCGTATGATTGATTCACTTTGGGTTGACATCTTTCCTCTTAATTCTCAAGCAAGTGAATCGGTTTCTTACCCCACCCAAAAACCCGAAGCCCTCTTAGAACGCATCATCAAAGCCAGCAGCAACCCAGGCGATCTGATTGCCGATTTCTTTTGTGGCAGCGGCACTACCGCAGCCGTAGCAGAAAGGCTGGGGCGTAAATGGATCACGACCGACCTGGGCAGGTTTAGTGTGCATACAACACGTAAAAGATTAATAGGCGTACAAAGGGAACTGCAAAGCACAGGTAAAGATTTCAGGGCATTTGAATTACTGAACCTTGGTAAATACGAACGCCAGTTTTTTATGGACGACCTTACAAATGGCAAACGCAAAGCCAAAGAAGATTTGTATGTGGACTTAATTTTAGAGGCCTACAAAGCCAAACGCATAACAGGGCACAGCACATTGCACGGCACCAAAGCCGGAAGGTTTGTAAATGTAGGCCCGTTAGATGTACCTGTTACTCAAAGCCGCCTGATGGATATTTTTGAAGAATGCCGGCAAAACCTCTATACACAGGTAGATATACTGGGCTTTGAATTTGAAATGGGCCTTACGCCACAATTTATTCAGGAGCTAAAAGAGAAAGGCGTGGCAGTAACGCTTAAATATATCCCCAGGGATGTGTTCGATAAAAGAGCCGTAGAAAAAGGCCAGGTGAAATTTTTTGATGTGGCTTACCTGAACACTAAAGAAAAAGTAAAAGGCAAAACCGTTACCATTGAATTGACCGACTTTGTTACGCATTACACACAGGACGATATTGAAGAACTGCAACAATCAATGAGGGCAGGAAGCAAAGTGGTGATTGAAGACGGACAAATTTGGAAAATAGAAAAAGGGAAAGATGGTATTTGGCAACCCAGGGTTTTACTTACCGAAAATTGGTACGATTGGATAGACTATTGGGCAATTGACTTTAACTATGAAGACAAAAAAGAAATCATCAAAATAAAAAACCACAAAGGCGAAACCGAAGAAAAGTGGACAGGCAATTATTTGTTTGAAAACGAGTGGCAAAGTTTTCGTACAAAGAAAAACCCGACATTAGAGTTTACCAGTATAGCCCACCAATACAAACAACCGGGCAAATACATAGTGATGATAAAAGTAGTTGACATTATGGGCATAGATACGAGTAAGCTGATTGAAGTACGGATATAGAGCAAGGGTAAAAGTTTAAAAACATGCCACAAAGCAGTAACAATGAAATGGCTGACATTAATTCTAAAAAATGAAACATCCAATAAAAATATTTTTCTTCAGTTGCCTCACTGCCCTGGCGCTAAATGCCCATTCCCAAACGGATACCGTATTTAACTTAAATAAAACCATCCCGGGTGATTTTTCTTACTTCACCGTTGATAACCTTGATAATATTTACCTTGTTAATAACAGTTCTAACCAGTTGAAGAAACTAAATGGCAATGGTGATTCTGTTGGTGTTTTTAATAATGTCCGCAAATATGGTATGCTGTTTTCAATTGATGCGACTAATCCATTAAAACTACTGCTGTATTACAAAAACTTTGCGACCATAGTAGTACTGGACAGGTTTCTTAACATTCGCAATACCATTAACCTGGGCAAGAAAAATATATTCAAGGTAAAGGCCATCGCCACATCTTACGACAATAATATCTGGCTGTTTGACGAGGGTGACAGCAAGTTGAAAAAAATAGATGACAATGGCGATGTGTTGTTGGAGACCGTTGATTTCAGGACGTTATTTGATACGGTGCCATCACCTTTACAAATTTCCGACCAGGATGGTTTCTTATATCTTTACGACCCCAACAAAGGCTTTTATACTTTCGATTATTATGGCGCCCTAAAAAACAATATGCCTTTTTTACATTGGAACAACACGGAGGTCATTGGCAAAAACATGGTTGGCTTTGGGGATACCACTCTTTATCAATATCAAACAGGCTCATTGAAATTGATGGAATTCCCCATCCCTGTTTTTTTTAAAAATGCATTGCAGATAAAGGCGGGAAATAACAAAGTGTATGTATTGCACAGGGATGGGCTACAGCAATTTTTAGTAAAATAATTTAACGGCATTATAATATTTTTATGGTATGGATTTTTTAGACCAGGTATATTTTAATAATACCCTCAGAAGTTATCTGATAGTGGTGGGTACCATATTATTGACATTGCTGTTGAAACGATATTTATCCCGGTACCTTGTTTCTTTATTTTTCCGGTTAGTAAAAAAATTTTGGAAAACAGTAAGCAAACAAAGTTTTGTAAACCTGGTAGTTGGCCCTATGGAATGGTTCCTGTTAATCTTGATATCCGTATTAGCTATTGATAAACTTAACTTTCCGGATGTACTGCTGTACAAAATATATGGCCACTCAACTGCTGATATCATAACAAAACTTGGAACTGGTATAATCATTGTTTCTTTTATCTGGCTCGTATTAAGGTTAACTGATTTTATCGCCTTTGTGCTGGAAGAAAGGGCCAATCTTACCGCTGATGCAAGGGATAACCAGCTCATCGTTTTTTTAAGGGATTTCTTAAAAGTGATCATCGGTATAGCAGGCATTTTACTTATAATAAAAGCCTGCTTTAATCAACCCTTGGGCAATTTACTTACGGGCCTAAGTATAGTAGGGGCCGCATTGGCGCTAAGCGCTAAGGAAAGCCTGGAAAATTTAATTGCTTCTTTTATCATATTTTTCGACAAACCATTTTTTGCCGGCGATACCGTTAAAGTAAATAACATTACCGGTACGGTAGAAAAGATAGGTTTACGCAGTACAAGAATACGTACAGGCGATAAAACTTTAGTAACGATGCCCAACAAGCAAATGGTAGATTCCATTGTAGATAACTGGAGTATGAGAACGGGGCGCCGCACCGAAATAAAGCTGGAATTATCGGTAAAAACATCCCTGGCCGTATTTGAAAAATTAATAGTGGAACTAAAGCAAATATTTACGAAAAAAAGTGAGCACATTTTATCACATACCGTATTTTTAAAAGAACTCGATAAAAATGGCGGAACGATAATCATCGAATATTTTACGCCGCCCTTTTCCCTGGAAGAATATGATACACTAAAGCAAACCATTAACCTGCACATAAAAAAATTGCTGGAAGGCAACAACGTCGAATTTTCCGGTGAAGCGAATACGATTGTCATTAATAATGATATTAAGGA
>JANOTW010000101.1:0-5425 GCA_031416575.1 Ferruginibacter sp. | reverse complement strand
GCCCGTAAAGAACTCTGTGATGAACTGGTTTTATTAGATATTAAAGAAGGCATTGCCGAAGGAAAAGCAATGGATATGATGCAAACCGCCACGCTGCTTGGCTTTGATACCAATATCATTGGCTGTACAAATGATTATTCAAAAACAACCGGTACCGATGTGGCTGTAATAACTTCGGGCATTCCACGTAAACCCGGCATGACAAGAGAAGAGTTGATTGGAATAAATGCCGGCATAGTAAAATCTGTAACACAAAACATTTTACAACATTCGCCCAATACCATCATTATTATTGTAAGTAACCCGATGGATACGATGACATACCTCGCCTTAAAATCAAGCGGCATACCAAAGAACCGGATCATTGGCATGGGTGGAATATTAGACAGCAGCCGTTTTAAATTTTATCTGTCAACGGCTATGGATTGCACAGCTACTGACTTACAGGCTATTGTTGTTGGTGGCCATGGCGATACTACCATGATCCCATTAACAAGGTTAGCAACCTACCAGGGCTCACCGGTAAGTAATTACCTGGATGCGGAAACTTTGAAAAAAGTAGCTGCTGATACCATGGTAGGCGGGGCTACCTTAACTGGCTTGTTGGGCACGTCTGCCTGGTATGCGCCAGGCGCCGCCGTAGCGGCATTGGTAGAAAGTATTGTGAGGGATGAGAAAAAATTATTTACCTGCTGTGTTAGCGTTGACGGCGAATACGGTCAAAAAGATATTTGCATCGGTGTTCCTGTGATCATTGGAAGAAATGGAGCGGAAAAAATTATTGACATCAAATTGAATGAAGAAGAGCAGGCTGCATTTAATAAGAGTGCGGATGCAGTGAGAGCAATGAACAACGTGTTGAATACCTTAAGTATTTAAACTACTTTTAGAACTCCTTGCCCCACCTTGTAAATGAAATACACCAAACCCCAAAAAGGGTTAAAAACGCAAATTGAAAGCGCTGCTATTTATTCAAAAGTACAAGAGTGCCCTGCCTGATTGCGCAGGCAGACAGGGATGCAACGATGGTTATTCAGGGCCCAAATGTTGGGACAACAAAATAAAAAAGCATGTACTTTAAAATGCGAAAGTCAAGGAGTTCTGACTTTTACACTTTTTTAGTTGAAATGATATAACAAAAAACCTCCTGGCTAATAGCTGAGAGGTTTCTTGTTTTTGAAATATTTTACCCGATTTCAAATAATAGTTTACATCTTACCGCGTAATGAAATCCAGGTACCTGAATTCTTTTTTTTAGTAAGACCCCGGAGGTATTTTAACTCACTCCGTTCACCACCATTTCCTTATTTATTTTCTGCACTAACCCCTGCAATACTTTGCCTGGCCCCACCTCTGTAAAATGGGTAGCCCCATTGGTAATCATTTCCTGCACGCTTTGTGCCCACCTAACGGCACCGGTGAGCTGATCAATCAGGTTCTTTTTTATTTCGGTAGTATCGGTAACCGCTTTGGCAATTACATTCTGGTAAATGGGGCAGGAGGGCTGATAAAAAGTAGTGGCTTCTATAGCTGCTGCCAGCTCTTCTTTGGCGGGCAGCATCAGGGATGAATGAAATGCACCTCCCACCGGCAATACCATGGCTCTTTTAGCCCCTGCGGCCTTCATCCGTTCGCAGGCGATTTCAATGCCTTTTATTGAGCCGCTGATAACTAACTGGCCAGGACAATTATAATTTGCAGGTACTACTACTTCGCCAGTTTCAACTTGTACGGCAGCGCACACCTCCTCTACTTTTTCATTTGCCAAAGCCAACACAACGGCCATGGCAGAGGGATTTTCTTCACAGGCTTTTTGCATGGCATTGGCCCTTATAAATACCAGTTTCAACGCATCTTCAAAACTTAATACCCGATTGGCCACCAATGCGGAAAACTCACCCAATGAATGGCCAGCCACCATATCAGGCTTTGCATCCTGAAGCGTTTTAAACCCGGCAACCGAATGCAGGAATACCGCAGGCTGGGTTACATTTGTCTGTTTTAGATCCTGTTCGCTCCCTGTGAACATGATATCAGAAATCCTGAAACCTAAAATCTCATTGGCCTGTTCAAATAAATTCTTTACAAAAGGATTTGATTCTGATAAATTTTTTGCCATACCACTAAACTGTGAACCCTGTCCCGGAAAGATGAATGCATACCCCATAAATACAAGTTTAAATCAAAAATAATTTTTAAATTTGAACAATAAAATTAATTATGAAACTGTCGGATCAAATATTTCAGCCTGAAAGATATACTTACCAGGATTACCTGCTCTGGAAAGGTGATTGGGAGTTGGTAAATGGTTACCCTTATGCGATGGCGCCATCACCAATAAGAAACCATCAATGGTTTTCAAAAAAATTCATACTTCACGTCAGTAACAAAATTGACAACTCAACCTGTAATTGCAATTGTGAGGCTTACTACGAACTTGATTGGATAATTGATGAAAACTCAGTAGTAAGGCCAGATTGCATGATAGTTTGCGGAGATTTTACAGAAGACTTTTTGACTTTTCCCCCAACGCTTATCGTAGAAATATCTTCCAGGAAAACAAAACTAAGGGATAGAAATACAAAATATAATTTATACGAATTGCAAGGCGTTAAATATTACCTGATAGCCGATACAGAAAAAAAATCGGTGGAAGTTTTTGAGTTATTGAATGGAATGTATGCTCCAAAAAATGACATAAGTTTTCAACTAACTCCTGAATGTATTATTGATTTTGACGTATTTGGCCTTTGGCAATCAATGTAATTTCGCACTAATCAGTTTCACAAACTCACTCCGGGTTTCATTCTTTTCAAATTCTCCCCAAAAAGCTGAGGTAGTTGTTACGGAGTTTTGTTTTTGCACACCCCGCATCATCATACATAAATGCGATGCTTCAATAACCACGGCTACACCCAATGGGTTCAATGTTTCCTTTATTGAATTTAATATTTGATGGGTTAATCTTTCCTGCACCTGTAAACGCCTGCTGTAAACATCCACCACCCGGGCAATCTTGCTTAAACCCGTAATCCAGCCATTCGGTATATAAGCCACATGGGCCTTTCCATAAAAAGGCAGTATATGATGCTCGCACATACTGTATAGCTCTATATCCTTAACAATTATCATCTCGCTCACTTCTTCATGAAATTTCGCCGAGTTCAAAATAGCATTGGCATCCTGCTGGTAACCCTGTGTTAAAAACTGCATGGCCTTTGCAACTCTTTCCGGCGTTTTTTGAAGGCCTTCCCTGTTAGGATCTTCGCCTAATAAACCTAATACGGCTTTATAATTTTTTAACAACCCCTCTGTTACATCATGGTCGTATTGCTCAATTTTTTTGTAAGCCATTATGTTTTTTTCGATTTAAATAACAGGATATTCCACAAAATTTCTTTCGGTCTCATACAGGCGAATTTGTAAATCAAGCTTCGCATCTATTTTTTCCCTTAAAATATTATAGATTACAATTACTATATTTTCAGCCGTAGGATTCAGGTTTTTAAACTCAACCGTATCTTCATTCAAATTTTTATGATCAAAACGCTCCAACACATTATCCTGTACCAGGCCGCTTAATAATTTCATGTCATATACATAACCTGTACCTTCATCGGGCACACCGGTTACTTTTACTACCAGTTCATAATTGTGCCCATGGTAATGCGGATTATTACATTTTCCAAATACGCTGGCATTGGTAGCCTCGTTCCAGGCCGGATTATTTAACCGGTGGGCTGCATTGAAATGTTCCTTACGGAATACCGCTACTTTATTATTCATAACCGGACATATTAAAATTGAAATTAGAAATAGTTATACTGCACAACGGGGAAATCGGTGAAATTTTGTTTTGTTCAATAAAAAAATACCAAACAGGTTACCCCCATCCCCTGAAGGGGTAATAATTGTTAATTTAAAACGCAATTAAAGATCCCCAATGGTATTAAGTACAAGAGGGCGATGCAACGATGATGACCATTGCTTCTCTGCCTGGACAAAAAATCTTATTCACGTTTTTATCCGTTGTGCAGTATAAAACAGTAGTATCAACATTTAAACTGAAAAATCCTGGAAAATAGTTCAGAACATTTTTACTGAAGGTTATAACAGAAGTTTGCTGTTCAAACACATCAACTCTTGAATCGAATAACGTTTAAAGTTACCATTTGTTTACATTAACAATAGAAAAAAAGGGACAGGTAAAAAATCAATTACCGTAGTATTCAACAAAAATGCGGGGAGTTTCATACAATTTAAGACAATGTAATTGCACACCCCGGGGCAAATGTGGCGCCAACTGTTCCCATATTGCAATTACAAGGTTTTCACTGGAACATAATTTACCGGCCATAAAATCAACATCCATATTCAGGTTTTTATGATCCAGTTTATCAATCACATGCTCTTTAACTATGATGCTTAATTTTTTTACATCATATACAAAACCCGTATCAGGATTTGGATCACCTTTTAATGTAACATATAGCTCAAAATTGTGGCCATGCCAGTTTTCATTCGCACATTTTCCAAATACTTCCTCATTTTTCTCCCTTGTCCACATCGGATTAAAAAGGCGGTGCGCTGCGTTAAAATGTTCTATACGTGTAATGTAAACCATTGGCTATCCTGAAAATTTCGGCAAAGGTAATCGCAAAATACCGGAATATGGAGCGTAAATACGAAATTTGTCCGATGCGAATTTTAGTGATAGCCGCTACAAAATCCGAAATTGAACCATTTGTAGCTGATAATAAAGGTGTTGAGGTATTGATCACAGGAGCAGGTGTTCCGGCTACCTTGTATCATTTACAAAAAAAACTTCAACAAAAGACAACTGATCTTGTGATACAGGCTGGTATTGCAGGCAGTTTTACACATGCTATTGAATTGAGCGAAGTTGTACTGGTAAAGCAGGATACATTCGCCGATATTGGTATGGAAGAAAAAGAAAACTTCAGGAGCATTTTTCAATCGGGATTAGCTGATAAAGATGCATTCCCTTTCAAAGATGGGTGGCTTATTAATTCAAATACAATTTTAACCCGTTCATTGTTACCAGCCGTTAAAGCAATCACCATAAACAAAGTAAGCGATAGCCTGGTACAAAAGCAACAAGCAATTATTAGCTTTGCACCGCAAATAGAAAGTATGGAAGGTGCGGCGTTGCATTATGTTTGTTTGCAGGACAATACCCCTTTTATACAGATAAGAAGTATCTCTAACTTTATTGGTGAAAGAGACAAAAGCAAATGGAAATTGAAAGAAGCCATAGCAAATTTGAATAGGGAACTCAGCAAGCTAATTGAAGTAGTATTAACAAAAGTGTGACTGAGAAATGCGCAATGAGCAATGGGCAATAAGCAATGGGTAATTGGCAATTGCCAAATGATTTTAACCATCAACTATCAAAAAATCAAAC
>JANOTW010000100.1:0-2404 GCA_031416575.1 Ferruginibacter sp. | reverse complement strand
CGCTCTGGGTTTCAGGAACCGGTATGGCCGATCAAGTTGTCACGCAGGTCGCTCGAGAAATGGGTAAGGATCAGCAATGGCTTACGTTTGGCCATGTTACTCAGGAGAAATTGAATACAATGCTTGAACTGTTTTCTCCGTTTGAAGAGGCAGGAGGTCAGGCAATATTTGACATTTATTATTCAAAAGGAAGTTATGAAATCAATGGTCGCTTACCCAATGATTTTAATGGCGGTCATCACACCCTTGCTTCCTTATATGCTGCATCAGGTGATACAAATAAAGTTCTTGAATGTTTTGAAAAAATAAGACAATCAGGACAGAATGATTATTTTACCGGCAGCCTGTTTAATAATTATAATAATATCCTGGCTATATTTTACCAGTTTGGGTATCGGGAAAAAACCGGTAGTATTGTGAAATGGCTCGGAGCCAATTATGCCAGCAATGTTCCACTGACCATTTATAGAAATTCGGTAATCCGTGCAGGGTATCTAAACCATTTATACCGCGTAAATATTGAAAAAAATATCCTGCGGTCGTTCAAAGGATATTTTTTCCCTAATTCCAGTCTGGCCAGTCGTGAAGTATTTAATGCGCTGGCAGATGATTATGAAAAGCTGATCCATGAGATAAAGGAACCTTCATTAAAGCATTATACATTGGCCATTCAAAAAAAGCGAAGGGCCATGTTCGATAGTAAATACCAATATGACCGGGACTTGAAAATTGACCTTGTTTACCAGGAAAAATTACTTCAGGAAGCAGTTGACCATTACAGGCTGGTGAATAAAGATTCACTGGAAGTAGTTGTACCGGTTACCCTGCCCTACTATAGTGATGGTGTACGTACCCGCCAATTCAAGCGAAAACATATGTTTATCTATCCAGATTATATGGATGGATGGTTTAGCTGGACCTATCACTCCGATCTTTTTTTCAATTTCATTGATAAGAAAAATCTTTTTGAAGAGTTTTATACTACAGCAGCAGATATGGGCATGATACATTTCTGGATCGCCAAAGCAAATGAGGCTAAACCATTTTCCGATGGAGGTGAAGCATTTGATAACAATTATCCGCTAAACGATGAGACACTTAAACGGATTGTAGCATTAACAGAAACACATCCCCAGGGTAAAACCCTTGATCAGGACCTGATCAGCCTGATATTAGCTAACCGGGCTTTTGGCCGGAACGATACATTGGCAGGAATGAAATATTATAACCGGTTTAATAAAGAAAATTTTGCAGCTTCACGGGATAAGTATGAATACCTGGAGAAAACTTTCTTTCTCAATCAACTCAAAGATCTTTGCGTAAACCTGGCATTGGCAGGAAAACAGCAGGAAGCTGTAGAGCTGGCAGAGAAATTTGAGAAAGACCATGAAAAAGCTTTTGCTTATATTTTTATGGCTGAAAAACTTTACCTGAAACAGGCTGACCCATTAGCTTTTGTTTACCTCGATTCTGTTTTTTCCAAATCGAAAGATGTTGATTTCTCGCAATTTAATTTTGGCGCCAACCAGGCCATTGATTTCCGGTTTAATTTAATACTGCTAATGTCCCGTATTGGCGGAAAGCATTTGAATTCTTTATCATCCGGGTTCCTGGCAGAAATAATTGAAGGGAATAAGTTTGATGGTGTAACCAGCAGAGTATATGGTGTGGCTGAAGAAGGTAATTTTTACCGGGCACTAACAGCCATACCCTCCACCTTAACTGAAACACAGGATTTGATTGCCAGGGCATTTATCATATGGCAGGCCTGCCGTAAAAAGGAAGCAGAAGAAGGTGGATTAAAATGGGCAGCAATGGATAGGTTTTTTACACATGATTTCAATTATATATTTTATTTGCCTAATTAATGAAAAAGTTTAACGCCATATTCTTTTTACTTTTTATCCTGCTGGTCATGGGCACCTTTGCTTCCATGGCACAGAACAGCTATGGATTAAAAATTATGGGAGGGGTTGCTCTTGCATTTGGATTAATATTCCTGTTGGAATTTATCACGGCATTGGGGAAGAAAGAAAAGAAAGACGGGTATGCATTGGCAGAACTGGCATCCATAATCCTGTTCTCTGTAATATTCGGATGCCGGGTTTTTTATATCCATTTCCCCTATATTGAATGGCTGTTTGCAGCAGCAGGCGCCTGGCTTGTTTTTTTCTATATCCGTAAATTGTTCATTCGCTACCGGCGGCTCGTATCCAGGAATCGAAGATTGGCCCGGTTGGGTGTAATCTTTCACCTGAGTATTATTCTTTTTTTGGTCTCCCTGATCATGATACCGTTTGCAGCCGAAAAAGCAGAATGGGTAGGCATGGCGGCATTTGCCATATTGCTTGTGTTCATCATTGGAGCAATTGTGAAAAGAGATGACCTGGTGGATGGCAATATA
>JANOTW010000099.1:0-11492 GCA_031416575.1 Ferruginibacter sp. | reverse complement strand
CCTTATACTTTGTGTGTTTTCGCTGAAACCGCCATTATTATAGTATGTCCAACTGTTAAGACGGTTGTAAGTAATCGCTGGCCAAACTTCCAGTGGCATATAGGCTATCCCTCCTATTCCTATTTTACCATTTACGTTAAGGTTACCTGCTACCTGTGCATCTGCTCCAATTTCTAAATTCCCGGTACCAATAAGCGGCCCGTTTATATAAGCCCCTCCATTAACAGATAATTTATATCCGGCTACCGGGTTTGTATAAGCTATACCTACATTTCCAATGGGGGCAATTGTCATTAAAGCGCTGCTGTTATTTGCATAAAAGGAAAGTGGATGGTTTGACTTTGTTCCTATCCACCCGCCTCCCGTACTGCCTCCAATATAAGTGGACAATTGAATGTTGCCATCGGTATGTGTTAAGCCAAATTGAGACGTTGCGGTTAATACACTTAATTTATCCGCAGGGTTGTCTGTTCCAATACCTACATAGCCGGTACCTGTCATGTTAATGGTTGCGATATTATTTGCCACGAGCCTGAAAGTATGATTGCTGCTTGTGCCCAATGACGCTGACACGCCACCTACCCGTTCTGTTACAACAATCCCTCCATCACTTGTATGGGTAAATCCATCTGTATTATCAGGTGTTCTTAAAGCCAGCTTTGATACTGGAAATGAAGTGCCTATACCTACATTACCGCTATTATTACTAAAGATATGGTTGCTGTTGGCAGACCAGAAGTTGCTTGCTCCCCCGGCGGAAAATTGTACCCATGCGGTGCCATTATAGAAATAATAACCGGGGGTATTATCTGTTTGATAAATGAGCAAGCCGGTGGCAGGCGATGCAATTGAATTTCTCTGGCCCTGCATCATACGCGGCGGTAAGAAGCCTTTGTTCGTGCTGCTTAAATCAAGCAATGCGCTGAGGTGTGGAGCGTTATTATTAATGCCTACGGATTGGGCAACCAATAAAGTTGAAAATAAAATGAAGGAACTAATGATAAGGAATATTTTTTTCATAATTTTTATTTTTAAGACCTGTTAAGTTAATTTTTCTTTTTCAACAATTCCATTTCTTTTTTCATTTCGGCGATTTGCTTTTTCAGTTCATCAATGATAGTATGCTCCTCCTGCACGGCTTTTGCCAGCGGCACTACAAACGCTGCATACAATAAACTATACAGGCCCTATTTATTTTTTGTCGCATGAAGCTAATAATGCAGCCTTTACCTGCCTGCCTTCCCTGCGTAAGTGGTTGCTTAAATTGAGCAACAGGCCAAGAGGTAAATGGTGGTTCGTGTTGATGGTTGTTTATTTAATGAAAACCGAAAACAGATCAGATTTTTTTAACTTGCATGAAATAATTGCCGGCAATATGATAAAAGAAAAAATTTTAGTGATTGGCGCATCCGGCCAGATAGGAGTGGAGCTTACACTCGCCCTTAGAAAAATATATGGAAATGCCAACGTGGTAGCCAGCGATCTTCGGGAAGAAAACGACTTGCTGAAAGGCACCGGCCCTTATGTAAGCATGGATGTGATGAACAAGGAGATGCTGCATGTGCAGGTAATCCGGCAAAATATTACGCAGGTTTATTTATTGGCGGCCATCCTTTCCGCTACCGGTGAAAAGAACCCCAACCTTGCATGGAGCATCAACATGCAGAGCTTGCTGAACGTGCTGGATATTGCCAAAGAGGAAAAGATGCACAAAGTTTACTGGCCCAGTTCCATTGCGGTATTCGGGCCTACTTCGCCCAAACAAAATTGTCCGCAGCAAACAGTTATCGAACCCATCACGGTGTATGGCATCAGTAAATATGCCGGTGAATTTTGGTGTAATTATTATAACCAGCGCTGGGGGCTGGATGTAAGAAGTATCCGCTATCCCGGTTTGATAAGTTACAAAAGCGCCCCTGGCGGCGGCACCACGGATTATGCGGTTGAGATGTTTCATGAGGCGCTGGAAGAAAAAAAATATGAATGCTTTTTGCAGGAAGATACCTACCTGCCCATGATGTATATGCCGGATGCCATAAAAGCAACCATTGAACTGATGGAAGCGCCGGAAGAAAAAATTAAAATACGTACCTCCTATAATATTTCCGCGATGAGTTTTTCTCCCGCTGAAATTGCCGCCGAAATAAAAAAGCATATACCGGAGTTTTCAATTACTTACAAACCTGATTACCGGCAACAGATAGCCAATAGCTGGCCGCAAAGTATTGATGACAGCGTAGCAAGGAACGACTGGGGATGGAAGGAAGATTATGATCTGGCCAGTATGACAAAGGATATGTTTAATAATCTTACCGTATAAAATAACGGAACAGGGCAACTGGTACTGCGATATATAATGAACAAGGGATAAAAACGTGAGGAAAAAATTTTTGTCCGGGCAGTGAAGCTATGTGGGGCATCGTTGCATTGGTACATCCCGATAGCGCAGCGTATCGTGGACGCCCTCTTGTACTTAATACCATTGGGCAACTTTAATTACGTATTAAATTAATTCCACAGCTTATTTTATTTGGTTATTGTGCAAAATAAATATCACTAATTTATCCTTAGCGCAGTATAAAATGTTTTGGGTTTATGGTTTACTGTTTTATGTTGATTGCGTTTTGAAAACCTTAAACCTTCTACCTTTTGCCTTTTTACCTTTTTTAAAAACATTAACAGTTTATAAGTTGGGCGATAGAAGTGCGCTGACTTAAATTTGCGCCATAAAAAAAATCTTAACCGATGAAAAAAATGATTTTATCCTTACTGGTATTTATTGCTGTTTCCATGAATGGGATTGCGCAAAGCGAAAATAAATTCAGCTTTAGTGCCGGCCCCGAATTAGGCTTTGCCACCGGTAGTTTTTCCAATACTCATTCTGTAGGTACGGGCGGAACCGTACAGGCGGAATATCTGGTGATGGAAAAATTAAAAGCTACCGCAACTTTTGGTGTGCTGGCTTACTTCGGTAACAGTTCTGCTTTAACCATCGCCCCCTTGCGGATAGGTGCGAAATATTTTATAACGCCCGGTTTTTATGGAGGGGCTCAATTAGGGGTAGCTTTTTTAGGCAATTACAAAAGCACAACAGCCTTTGCATATTCCCCTTTAATGTTAGGTTATGAGTTTAAAACAAAATCGGATAAAGCGATTGATGCTACCATTAAATATGATGCGTACTCGGCAGGTTTGGGAGTTGGTACAATTGGTGCATTTGGTGTTAGGCTGGCGTATGTTTTTTAATTGCAGAATAATTTTACCGCTTAGCAAAATATAGATAAATGCTTACGGTATTATTTAATTTAATGGTGTAGTATTGCCAGCATTTTAAATTAAATAATTACGTACCATGAAAAGATTGATCTGTTGCCTGGCTATTGCAGCCATTGGCACATTAACTGCTAACGCCCAGGATGGCGAAAGGATTTTCAAAAGATTTAAAGGCGATGTAAGTTTGGGCTATGCCGCACCGTTAGGTGCAAGTTCTAATGGCGGAATATTTGCCCTGGAGCCAAAATTTGGAGTGATGGATAAATTGTATTTAGGGCTTCGGATGGAAGGGGCGGTAATAGACTTTAATGGTGATCTAAGAAGCCTTTCATCTTATATTGCAACCGCTGATTATTATTTTACCAAAAACTATTCTTTTCGTCCATTTGTGGGTGCCGGTGCTGGTATTTTTGAGTTAGTCACTGATGTTTTTAATAGTGACAAGGTTTCTAAAATTAATTTCGGTGGAATAATAAGGGCAGGTGCCGAGGTAAAACATTTTCGCTTTGGCATTGAATATAATTTTATTCCGGATACGGATATTACCTCATATGATAATCTTGGAAATGTTACAAAAGGCAAATCAAAAACCGGGTATATTGGAATCAAGGCAGGTTTTTGCTTTGGCGGCGGGCCACTTTAAAAAAAGGTTTTTTACATCAGGGAGTTGACTTAAACGGCGGCTCCTGTTTTATTGGGTAAATGCGGCAATATAAAACGCAATTAAAGATCCCCATAGGTATGCGGTACACGTGAGTGACACAACGATGTTTAATTGAAATCCTTGCGCCGGGACAAAAAAGTGTATGATTTAAAGAAAGCTAAAGACTGCGGAGTTCATCTAACAGCCTACCCACTAAACACATCCTTCATTTTCTGCGTGACATCTTTCTCTATCATTTTTACTGCGGTTAGTATCATATTTTTAAAAGCAATGGAATGGGATATGCCATGGCCAATGATAACCGGTTTGGTAACGCCCAGTACGGGCACGCCACCATACATTTCAAAATTAAAACGATCGAAATGTTCATCGCTTATACCTCTGCGTTGTACGAGATCATAAACACTTTCAGCCATTTTCAATATTACATTCCCGGTAAAACCTTCGCAAACCATGACATCCGCTTTATCAAGTAAAATATCACGCCCTTCAATATTTCCTATAAAATTGATGTGTTTATTTTCTTTTAATAACGGATAGGCCGCCTGTGCCAGCAGGTTCCCTTTGCCTTCTTCTTCCCCCACATTAATGAGCCCCACTTTAGGGTTTTTAAAACCAAGTATATGCTCCGCATACAATGAGCCAAGGGTGGCAAACTGTGATAAATTTTCAGGCTTGCAATCCGCATTAATGCCTGCATCCACCAGCAATCCGAGTGTGCCGTTTTCTCTTGGTATAAAAGCCCCGATAGTAGGCCGGCTAACCCCTTCAATTGCTTTGATGCTGAACAATGCCCCTACCATCATTGCGCCGGTATTACCCGCGCTAATAAATGCCGATGTTTTGCCAGTGGCTAATAAATGAAATCCTATGGCAATGGAAGATTGTTGTTTTTCACGAAGCGCTTTGGTGGGATGCTCATGCATTTCTATCACCTGTGAAGCATGGACTACAGTAATAGCAGCCAAAGGAATACCATGCAAAACGAGCAACTCTTTCACTTTAGCTTCATCGCCAATAAGTGTTAGTGTTATATTTTTACCTCCTTCGGCCAAAAATAGTGAAATACCTTTTACTGCTTCCAGTGGCGCAAAGTCGCCACCCATCATATCAAGGGCAATATTCATGGTACATTCATTAAATAAAAAATTCCAAGCCTAATTCAATGATCGAATTTAGAACTTAGAATTCAGCATTTGAAAAATATTATGCTTTAAGGGGCGCTTTCTCAGCTACCACTTGCCCTTTGTAGTATAATTTGCCTTCACTTACATGTGCACGGTGGCGTACATGTGTTTCTCCGGTAGTTTTATCTATTGTTAACGTGGTTTCGCTTGCTTTATAATGCGTCCTTCTCTTTGCGCTGCGTTGCTGCGAATGGCGTCGTTTCGGATTTGGCATATCTGTAAATTTTAATTGTTATAATTATAAATTGATTTCTTAATACTTGTTTGTCTTTATCTAAATACTTTATACCAAGTACTTACTGCTGCTCCTTAAACTTATCCAGGTCTTTCCAAAGTGCATTTGCGTTTTTAGCGTCTTCACTTACCTTCATCTCATTCAACTTAGCCAATACTTCCTTATTACACTGGGGGCCGCCCATTTCCTCTTCTTTACACATTTTTTGTAATGGAACGCTCAGGCTTACAAATTCATAGATCCAGTCATTCAGCTTCAGGTGGCTTTCGGTTTTGGAAATGTAAAACACATCCGGGTCATCTTCCCGCTGGTTCATTTCTTCAGGATCATCCACCATTTTAACCACCATATTAAATTCATCCCACAAATCCATGGTGAGCTTATTGCCACAGCGGTCACAATCCACATCGGATTTGCCGCCAACTTCAAATTTCAGGAGCATGAAACCGCTCTTTTTATCTAATTGCAGTTTAACAAATGCACTGCATTTAGTGAAATCCCTTGTTTCAACTTCACCAAAGAACTTATCATCTACTTCATAAGTAAACTCATGTATTCCGGGCTTTAAACCCACAAACGCTATTTCAAATTCCCTTCTTTTTCCCATTACCTCCGGTTTAAAGGACGGCGAAGGTAGTAATTTTAGGTTTAATTTAGATAATAATTATAGAAAATTTGCACTACGATTCAAGTGTTTAAACTTTTTCGTTATTTTTAGAAGGTATGAAGAATAAAAAATACTGGATTTTAATTGGTATCCTTGTGGTTTTAGCTGTAGCAATTCACCTGTTTTCGTCCAGTCCAATACGGGTAGAGCAATACTATTCTACCGGCATTTATCCATATATCTCCATATTTTTAAGACACCTGCTTGGGTGGCTTCCTTTTAGTTTTGGTGATATTTTATATGGGTTGATCATTCTATGGCTGCTGGTAAAGGCCGTAAAAGCAATATATAAAAAGCAGCTATTTTCAAGGGGATTTGTTGCGGGGGTACAGGGTGCGGTGGTAAAACTACTTTTAATTTATATCTTCTTTAATATACTCTGGGGAATTAACTATAATCGAAAAGGGATAGCCAGCCAGTTAGGGTTGTCAATGGAAAAGTATTCGGTGTATGAATTGAAAACATTGAACGGTGTATTGGCCCAAAAGGCGAATGCAAGTAACACCTTGCTTTTGCAAAAACCTGCCGTTGTAATGAGTAGTAAAGAAATATTCTGCCGGTCGCTGGATGCGTACGAATCCGTAAATAAACAGTATCCTTTTTTGAATTATCAACCGGCATCTATAAAAATATCCTTGTGGGGATGGCTGGGAAATTACATTGGCTTCATGGGATATTATAACCCATTTACCGGCGAGGGGCATGTAAATACGACCGTACCTAAATTTTTACAACCCTACATCAACTGCCACGAAATAGCCCATCAGCTTGGATATGCAAAAGAAAATGAAGCCAATTTCGTGGGATACCTTGCCGCAGCTTCATCAAAGGATGAGTTCTTTCATTATTCTGTTTACCTGGATCTTTTTTTGTATGCCAACACCAACCTTTTCCATATAGATTCGGTAGCCGCGAAGGCGTTTACAAAACAATTGCTCCCTGCCGTAAAAAAAGACCTGAAGGAATGGAGGCGATTTAATGTTAGCCATAAAAACCCTGTAGAACCGGTTATACGGTGGATGTATGGAAAATACCTGGAGAACAATCAACAACCATCCGGTGTGTTAAGTTATGATGAGGTTACAGGCTTATTGATCGCTTATTATAAAAAATACGGTAAATTATAACCGATATTATTGGTACTGTTGGCATGGGTTTCTATATGGTTCTATAGGGCATCTCTAAAAACCTGTGTTTTTGTTTTAACCTCATCTTTAATTCCTCTCCAAAGGAGAGGATAAGGAAGGTTTTTAGAGATGCCCTATATTAAAAGGGGCAGGTAATCTTTAGATTACCTGCCCCTTTAATTTTTTGTTTAATAATTTTATACCAGAAGCACCCAATACCATCCTGCTAAACTTTCGGAAGCTGGTAGCCATTATGATACTCCTTCATTAAATATTGCTGATTGACAGGTTCATCCGTAAATGCACCTTTCGCTTTATCCCACAATAATTTTTTTCCACTGCGAAAAGAAATATTCCCCATTTGTGCGACAGTTGCGACATGCGCCCCATCCTGTATAGAGCAATGCAGGTCGGCTGTTTTGCGTGACTTGACAGCGCTTACAAAATTCTCCCAATGTTTTTCAAGGCCATTATCCAATGATTTTTGAAAGGGCATGATTATTTTGTTTTTGCTTTGCTTTTCTTCAATTACTTCCCATCCTCCACGATTTAAAATGAGCGTTCCATTGTTACCGATATAAGCTATACCATGGTCTCTTCCGTATGAACCATTGTCTATGCCCATAGCGGAATCCCACACCATGTTGAACTTGTCAAATTCATACAAAGTGGTCAGTGTATCCGGTGTTTCTTCATAAAGGTCGGGGTAGGCGAATTTTCCACCAAGGCCAACTATACTGATGGGCAGGTCTGCTTTCATACCCAGTAATGCGTAATCCAGCAAGTGTACGCCCCAGTCTGTCATAAGCCCACCTGCGTAATCCCAAAACCACCTGAAATTAAAGTGAAAACGGCTGGCGTTAAAAGGCCTTGTGCTAGCTGGGCCTAACCATTGTGCATAATCAACACCTGCCGGCGGCGCCGTATCAGGTACTACAGGCCCCGGTTTCATCCAGCCCTGGTAACACCATACTTTTACCGTACGGATATTTCCTAATTTTCCACTTTGCACAAAATCAACGGCATCTTTAAAATGCTGCTGGCTGCGCTGCCACTGGCCGGCCTGCACTATTTTATTGTATCGTTGTTGCGCAGCAACCATTCTTCTGCATTCTCCAATGGAATTGCCTACCGGTTTTTCCACATATACATCCTTACCAGCTTCACAGGCATGTATCATTTGTAAGGCATGCCAATGGTCGGGTGTACCAATGATGACAGCATCTATATCTTTTTGCGCCAATAATTTTCTGTAGTCACCATATATCTTTATTTTAGAAGCATCTACATTTAATGTGGCTAATTCCGCCAGGCGTTTATCAATTACATTTTTATCCACATCGCAAACAGCTACGAGGTTTACGCCGGCTATTTTTAAGGCGGCCTTTACGTTGGCCCAGCCCATTCCATTAATACCGATGGCGCCAATATTCAGTTGATCGCTGGGGGCTATCCGGTTATTTAATATGGCAAATGCTTTGTTATCAAATGCAGACATCATTGCGCCTGCGCCAAGGATCATGGAGGATTGGTGTATAAATTTTCTACGTGATGACATGATGGTTTGTTTTTTAAATGATGAAATTTTTGGAATAATGATGGAGTTGTTGAATATGTTGATCGTAACAAAGTTACGGTTTGTAGCATCCCGTTTTTATGGTTGATTTTGTTAGCAATGGTTAAACCCGGCAAAGAAGGGTTTCACAATACAATTTTTTGTCCAGGCTATATTTCCTCGTTCAACATCCTTGCATCGCTTGCCGACTTTCGGCATCCCGATGTTACACTTGAATCGGGACTTGTACTGAATACCATTGGGGGGCTTTTATTACGTTTTAAATTAAGCCCCGGCATAAACCCCTCGCTATCCTGCTGGGTTGGGGGTTCAAAACAAAATGTCAATTATTATCCCTTGCGGATATAATAATGTATAAACTTAATTAATTTATCTTGTTCCCCGATGAGTTTATTTTAACCCTATTTATTTAAAGTTTGGATTCGCTTGTTTTATATTTAAAAACCGATCTGAGATTTTTTGGGGCTTATGGAAATTCTTGATGCTATTTTTTAGGTCATTGTTCCAAATGGACATTTTTGATACTATTTTTTTATTGGTACAATCATCCTATCAAACATCTTTTTTACATTTATTACAAAGCGATAAAAACATAAAGAGTCCCGATTTGGGACTCTTTATGTTTTTTATGGATAAAGCCTGTTATATTATTTAGACTTGATCAGCTTCACTACTATCCTTTCGTCACCTTGTGTTACTTCTGCAAAGTAAGTGCCGTTCTTATACTGAGTTCCCAACTCAATCAACTGTCCGGCATAAAGATGTTGTCTTACTTCAATCAGGCGTCCAGTTAAATCCACCACTTTCAAGGTGATTTTTTTGTTCAAATCATTGCTTTCAAGTTTCAACCTGAAGGTTGAGGAAGTTGGATTCCCGAAGACTTTTACACCAAAGCGGCTGCTTACCTGCGGAACAAATGCTGCAGGAGTTGTTGGGGTTGCCCTGGCTGCTGTGGTTGTGGTGCTTGTCGTCGTCAAATTGAAACCACTATGAACTTTCAGATTACCACCTCCCAATTTCATCTGTTCAGTTTTAAATCCTGTCCAGTTGCTGGAATAGATAATATTGCTCAATACTGCTGGGTCAGCAGTTCCATCTACCAGTACAAACGATATGGAATCTTTATTGCCCGGTTCACCGTTATCCGTCATTTTAACATACAGGTATTTGTTGCCACCTAATGAAACCGGCGCCAATGGATTGGTTATATCCGTTATATTGGTTTTCGATACATACTCTGCAGTTTGCCTGTTCAGATTGGTGGCATTTACTCCCAGCGATTGCATGGCATTAGCTTTTATCTGGTAAACGTGTACAATATTATCACTCTCTGTTCTGCGGAAGATGATATTCATATTGCCCTTCAGGCTTGTTCCTGACTTATTGAACTTCACATTAAATCCAAAGTTGGTCTTCTTGCCCGGATCTGATTTCATTGTACCTGCAGAAAGTGTTGGCACTATGTACCCACCACCGGTGATAAAGTCTCCTGAAGGTTTATAAACTGTTACCACCACATTGTCTGTTGCGCTATTCCTGATATAATATCCCCCGTTATTTACAATTATTCCAACGGTTATGAACCTGTAATCCTCAGTGTTGCCAAGTGTAACATTCATCAGGGCTGATACTGTTCCGACCCTGGAATCTGATGGGTCAACCAGCGTAGAAACAGGTAACCAACCAGATAGAGGTGCATCAACATTATCCCTGTCAACAAACATCACCCTTGCATTCCTGATATCACCGGGATAAGGATCATAATTTGGGTCAGCCGGGGTACTTGGAACTGAAATATCTATGATATTCGCTTTTAAATTAATGGTAGCATTTAAGGTAGTAGCCGTTGCTGTTGCCTTTATCACATCACCGGTATAATCAACAAGAGCATTTTCCTGTGTAATGGTAAGTAATTTCCCAGTTGGCTGGCTCACTGAAAATTCAGGAGCAATACCATTAATAACTGCACTTACCGCCTTATTAATTCCGGGAGACATTACTCCACTGTATAATACATAATCCAGAAGTGGTGTAATTAATATTGCTTCCAGGTTATTGCCACTTACAACAAATGGGATATTTGTAACTGATGTGACAGGATGCTTCATCACCTGTCCATTAATTGTAAAGGTTGCTGTAGTAGCTGCATTTGGTCCACCAGCTATACATGTGCTGGCGCCATTAGTGATAACCACTTTAAGCCTTACCGTATCACTATACTGAGCTGTTCCCGGTGTAACCGTTAGGGTTGATGTTGTTGGTGCAGAGTTTACAGTAACTGTAAATGACTTACTGGAAGTGTTACTGCATGCATCTGTGGCTGTATGTGTCACTGTAGTTGTTCCTAATGGGAATATAGCACCGCTAGCCGGGCCTGCTGTTCTTACTGGAGTAACTGCACCTGAACAATTATCTAATGCAGTTACTGAATAGTTGACGACAGTGCTACAAACTGATGGATTATAATTTACTGTGATATTAGTTGGCACTGTAATGACCGGCGCTGTGTTATCACTTACCGTGATTGTCTGTACCTGGTTTGCCGCTGCATTACCGCAGTTGTCAACCAGGCTCCAGGTCCTGGTGATGATCCTTGAACCCTGGTATGCGCCTGCAACATTTGCATCAGTAAAGGTTGCATTAAGACCAGTTGAACAGTTGTCCGCTTCATTGGTTACATCCCCTGTTGCTGTTACACTTGCATCATAGGTACAGGTGGCAGAAGTATAGATCGTGATGTTTGCAGGACGGGTGAACGCCGGC
>JANOTW010000098.1:0-8515 GCA_031416575.1 Ferruginibacter sp. | reverse complement strand
ATTTCAAATTTAACCAGGTTTTCCGCCAATGGATTACGATTACCTTTTGCATCCATTAGTTCTACCGTTACATAACTCAAATCCTGGTTATTCGCTTTAATATTATTTCTATCTACAGATAATTTTATATTTACTGCACTTTCCGCGGAAGCCAGAACAGTTGAGTTTATAATTTTATTTTTAGCATCGTATCCTACTGCTTTCAATACACCCTGCTGGTAAGGCACCTGCCAGGAGGCTATGAATTTAGTAGAACGATCCGTCAATTTTTTGCCCAGCGACTTTCCATTTAAAAATAATTCTACCTGTGTACAGGAGGAATAAATATTAACTTCAACCGGCTTATTTTCATAGCCTTCCCAATTCCAGTTGCTTACCGCATCCAGCCAATGCCATTTAGACCAGGATTCTCTTTTTGGATTTAGCTCAAAGGAAGGTACAGGTGGTGTTACAAAAAGAGCTATCTGTCCCTCTTTCCATAGTGCATCCCTATAATAAGATTGTGGCCTCTTCCAACCGCAGATATCAATATCGCCACAGAAAGCCAGGTTCCAGGGATAGAAATTTTGTTGTTGAAAATAACCCAGCCAGCCAATACTTGCTTCGCCGATGTAATCAAAAGCAGTCCACACAAAATCACCCATCACGTAAGGATTATCCAATACATCCATCCAGCTATCAAATGCTTCCAAAGGATAAGATTCCGCGCCATACATTATTCTTTTAGGCAACCGTTTATGATCCGAGGCATAGATGCCTTTTTTTAAATGATCTCCGCCTGCGGCATAGTTATAACCACCCACATCCAACTGTGCAAAATATGGGTCTTTGTCTTCATTCAACCCATTAACTGCAGAAGTTATTGGTCTTGTCGAATCTAAATTTTTTATATAACCGGCCAGCAACTTAGCTGTTGCTACTCCCTCTGCATTTCCTCTTTCAGGAATTTCATTACCTATACTCCACATAATAATGGATGGATGATTTCTATCCCTGAAAACCATCGACTCAATATCCTTTTTCCACCAATCTTTAAAATACAAATGATAGTCATAAGGATTTTTACCATAGTTCCACATATCAGCAAATTCATCAATGATGAGCATGCCCAGGCGGTCGCAGGCATCTAAAAATGCAGGGCTGGGTGGATTGTGGCTACACCTGATCGCATTGTAACCACTGGCTTTCAGCAATTCAATTTTCCTTACCTCTGCCCTGTCGTAAGCCCTGGCTCCGAGCGGGCCGTTATCATGGTGAAAACAACCACCTTTTAATTTAACGGTTTGTCCATTTAACTGAAACCCATTGCTTACATCAAATGAAATTTTTCTGATACCAAAACTATTGGTATCGGTACTTAACAATTTGCCATTACTATAAATTTCAGTTACCGCACTATACAATGCAGGAGATTCACAAGACCATAGCTGAGGATTTTTGATAACAGCATCCTGGTTAAATTCAAACAATTGCTTTGCGGCTAAAACCTGTTTCAATTCGGCAGTAGCTACTGCTGCTCCCGAAGCATTTGTAAACTTTGTAATGATGCTTACTGTTGCATCCTGTCCTGTTTCATTTACAACATTAGTTTTACAATTTATTGTTGCAGCAGTGTTACTTACTTCCGGTGTGGTAATAAAGGTTCCCCATAGCTTAATATGTATTTGCTCCGTTGTTTTAAGCCATACATGCCGGTAAATGCCTGAACCGGAATACCAGCGGCTATTTTGTCCCTCATTCTTTACTTCCACAGCAATAACATTCGGGGCATCAAATTTTACATGATCAGTAATATCAAACATAAAACCGGTATAACCGTAAGGATGATTCCCCAGGTGATGGCCGTTGATCCATACATCTGCATTCATGTAAACACCATCAAACTGAATTTGTATTCTTTTGTCTTTGTTTTGCGGCGCTACAGTAAATGTTTTCCGGTACCAACCGGTACCTCCTGTGATGAATCCCCCACTTACCTGGCTGATGGCCTCGGGGTTAAACGGGGAATGGGTACCTTTCAGATCTTCAATGCTCCAGTCATGCGGCAGGTCAGTTTTTCTCCATTTGGAATCATCAAAACCGGCCTGGTCTGCTCCCTGTGCACCACCTAAATGAAAGGCCCAGTCATCATCAAAATTTGCGGTAGTATTATTTTGTGCGTTTACACTAAAAAATAATAACAGCAGGCTGGTGAAAATTAATAGTCTGTTTATCATTTTAAAAAAATTGAAATTAAAAAAAAGGTGGAAGCAAATGCTTCCACCGTAATGTAACCTTATTGATACATAAAATTTAGTATAATGGATTCTGAAAAAGCTTGCTATTTCTGTTGACCTCATCTAATGCTATGGGAAATAAATAAAACCTTGGATTCCACGCTCTGTCCTGCACACTTTTAACTGTATATACCGGCGGAGCATAGGTAACACGGTCCGGATTAAGTTTGTATAATATATCAACACCTCTTGCATTGGTGTAAGACTGGCCTGCAATAAGCCAACGTCGGATATCAAAAAAACGTTGTCCTTCGTATGCCAATTCTATTAAGCGCTCATTTCTGTAACGGGCAACTAAAGCTGCCCCTGATTCAGTTATATCAGGCATAAAGGCTCTTTTTCTTATCCTGTTCAGAAAAGTTTTAGCCTCTCCTTCCTGTCCTAAACCAAGGCAGGCTTCTACATAATTTAATATAATTTCTGTATAGCGTATGTATCGCCATGGTTGTACTTGTTTGTTAAACTGTGCATCAATGGTGGGGTCAATAAATTTGCGCAGATAATAACCTGTGTAGGTTCCATTCCAATCTTCAAAAGCGCTTTTCCTGGTATCCAGTCCAGGGCTAACAATTATAGCTGTTCCAGTCCATTTTTCACGGTTGGAAGTTTGAATGATACCCAAAGGGTCCTGAGCAGCTACGTCTGCAGGGCGGGGACGCCATTTCGCCCCATCATAATTGACGGTTGAATAGAAGCGTGGATCACGGTTTGAATAAGGCGCGGCAGCCTGCACGGGGGTGCCCCAGCTAAACTTTGTTCCATCGTTCATTTCGTAGGCGTCTACAAACTGCTGAAGAGGCGTATTACTTCCCCAACCGTGATACCCGTTTGGGTTATTGTATAAGCCAGGGTTGTAGCCATCCCAGTTTTGATCAACCCTTGTTGTAAAATATTTAAAGAAAATATCTTCTGATGTGTTTAATAGTAAGAAAATATCGCTATAATTTTTTGTAGCCTGATCAGCGCTTGAGGGGTTAGGCATATATAATCCATACCCAGCTTGTGATCCTAAATCAATTACAGCTTTAGCAGCGTCTTTAGCAGCTTGCCAGCGAGCCGTTCTGTCGCCACTTACATAGCCTATCAATTCCTTGTGTGCATAACCACCCGCCCAGCCACCATTATTATTAGCAAAATCGCCTGCAGCCGACAAAAGAACCCTTGATTTTAGAGCTAATGCAGCGCCTTTTGTAGCTCTGCCTTTATCCTTCTGGATAACCGGCAAAAAAGAAGCCGCTTTATCCAATTCATCAGTAATAAATTTTACATTTTCCGCATAAGTATTACGGGGAACGGCAAAACTATCCGATAAACCATAAGCCTTTGTAATGATAGGAACACCTCCGTATATGGATAGCAGGTTATTATAAATGTAAGCCCTTAAAAAATGGACTTCACCTTTTAAGGCTTTCCTGGTTGGATCATCAATAGGAGCAGTTTCAATCTTGTCAAAAAAAACATTGGTAGCCCTTACATATTTGTATGCGGTAGTCCAATTGTATTGTTTTAAATTAGAAGCCCAAAAGCCTGCGTCAAAAATTGACAGGTCACTTGGATTTAGAAGGCTTTTGGTAACGTTACTGGAGCCAAAGTCTGCATTATACTTCGACTCATCCGCCATGGATGCCATCATTATACAACCAAAGCCATGTGGCACCCCACTATAAATATTGTTCACGAAGGTCTGAATCAGTGAGGCGTCATTCCATACACTTGCATCGGAAAACTGATCCACCGGAGATATATCCAGTTGTTTTGTGCAGGAGGACAGTTGCATCAGCACTGCCGCAACTAAAATAATTGATAAAATACGTTTCATAAAATAATGTTTAAAAAGTTAATGTTAATCCTGCTGATAATACTCTTTGTAAGGGATAGCTTTGCCCGCTACCAGCAGATGCTTCCGGATCAAAATCTTTATAATCAGGACTGTAGGTAAGAAGATTGAAGCCACTCAGGTAAACCCTGAACATTTGAATCCCTATTTTTTCAGTAAATCTTTTAGGTAAGGCATATCCAAACTGAAGATTTTTTAAACGTATATAATCTGTCTTCCTTAAAAAATATGTATTGCCATTACTGGCCCAGTATTCATTACCCCGGTTAAAAGTCCTGGGTTTGTTAGCGGTTGTGTTATTTACGGTCCATCTTCCATCGGCGAAACTTTCAAGATAGTTACCAATTTCCCCGGATTCTGTGCTGATATAATTTACAGCCCCCGTAGCGCCTTGTGCTAATATTGATAAATCAAATCCTTTATATTGTAAATTCAAATTTAAACCTCCGGTAAATGTAGGCACATTTGATTTATCATTTCTTACCTGGTCGTTCGCATCTATTACACCATCGGCATTAAAGTCTTTAAAAATAATATCCCCTGGTTTTGCGCCAACCCAATGTGGATACTTATCAATAGCCCCCTGATTGGCGAATATTCCAATGGCCTCGTAATACACACCGGTATTCATTGGCCGCCCGGTAGATTGTTTATAAAGGGGGGAACCCGGGGCTTCGTCCCAGAATATGATTTTATTTTTTGCATAGCCACCATTTAAAGAAACAGTATAATGAAAATCATTTATAGCATTTCTATAAGTGACGGTAAAATCAAAACCTGCATTTTTCACCCTGCCAAAATTTTCAGGAGGCAAGGTTATTCCTGCCGAAGCAGGAACAGAGGCATTTCTTACTGCCAATACACTGGACCTTTTGTAATTGAAATAATCAAACTCAACAAATAATTTATTTTTTAATAAAGAGACCTCAAAACCGATATTGGCCTGGTCAGCCACTTCCCAGGTTATATTAGGGTTTGCAAGACGTGTTTCATATAAAGTTTGATTTTCAACAATTTCATTGGTAACAAAAGGCAGGTAAGGTGATCCAAGAATATTACCATATCCAAAGGTGGATAAATACTGAAATTCAAGTGGCGATCCATTGGGGCCTAATTGAATTCTGTCATTGCCGGTTTGCCCCCATGATCCCCTGATTTTTAAACGATCAATAAAGTTTACATTGTTTTTAAAGAAATTTTCTTCAGATACAACCCATCCGGCTGAAATACCAGGAAAGAAACCCCACCTGTCCTTTTTCGGAAAATTATAACTGCCATCATAACGCCAAACAAATTCAGCAAGATATTTAGATTTAAATGCATAATTAACCCTTCCAAAATAATTAAACCTGGAAACTACTGTTCCCGATCCGCCATTATTTATTTCGGCAGCTCCTCCTGCAAAAAGCTGATCAATAGCCGTAGATGCAAAAAATCTTCTGGAGGCATTGAAAAACTCAGAATTTCCTTTTCGAAGTTCAGAACCTACTAATAATTTGACAGCATGTACATCATTAATTTTTGTCTCATAATTAATCAACCCAAAAAGCGTACTGGTTAATTCGTCGCGGGAGTATTGATTCAGCCTTGCATCATCAAAACCCCTTTTCCCTTTTATTAATGTAGGATTGCCATTGGCATCAAGCGTATTAAAATCAGCAGTATATAAATACCAGGGGGTCTGCCATGTTTTTCTAAAATTGAAACCCTTATCAATAGCAGCGGTTCCGGTAAGGGATAGCCCTTTTACCCAGGGAATATTAATGTCTAATTTTAAGTTGGTATTTAATGCATAATACTTGTCTGAATCATAACCCGTAGCATCGGTGCTAATTACTACGGGGTTATCGCCATATTCAATATCAGGGCCCGGGGTACCATCAGGCCAGTATGCAGGCAAGGTGGGTTTCCCCCTCATTACCATTCTGAATATGGAGCCCGCACCACGTACCGGGTAATTCTTATCTTCCATTCTTCCCCCAATGTCAAATGCTAAAGTAATATTCTTACTTATCTTGCCGTCAAGGTTCGCCCTTAAATCATATTGATTGTATTTGGTAGCGCTGCGATAATAATTACCATCCTGTGTTCTTGCACCCAGAGAAACAAAATACTTTAAATTTTCCGCACCACCTGACACCGTAGCATTGTAGGAAGTTTGTAGCGATTTTGGCCTGAGGGTTGATTTAAACCAATCTGTATTTGGATATCTCCAGGGATCGGAGCCATCGGCGAATTTTTTTACCTCATCGGCAGTATATTTTTCCGGGTTGCCGCCATAAGCCGCTATTTCATTTAACATGGTAGCATAGGTAGTTGCATTGGCCATTTTTGGAATTTTAGTCGGCTGGGTATACCCATAATTTACATTAAAATTAATTTCAGGCTTACCTGATTTTCCTCTTTTGGTCGTTATTAAAATAACCCCATTAGCAGCCTGTGAACCGTAAATCGCGGCAGATGCGTCTTTGAGTATAACCATGCTTTCGATAGTATTAGGATCAATCCTGTCAAGGCTACGGCCTGGAATACCATCTACTACCACCAGCACATCATTGTTACCTAAGCTATTTACGCCCCGTATTCTTAAAGAAGAACCGTCATTGCCAGGTTCTCCACTTGGCTGCATAGCTGTTAAACCAGGCACACGGCCAACCATACTATTACTTACATTGGGGGTGGGTGATTTTACGATGTCTGATCCTTTGATTGTACTTACAGAACCTGTTAAAGTGGCCTTTTTTTGTGTACCATACCCTATTACAATTACCTCGTTTAACTGACTTTCAGCAAAAACAAGGTCAATAATCAAATTCGTCCGGTTACGCACTGCTGCTTCCTGAGCCTGATAGCCTAAATAGGATATCAGAAGTATAGAATTTTGATCAGGCACATCAATAGAAAATGTTCCATTGGCATCGGTTGTTACCCCAATGGTAGTACCTTTTACAGTAACGGTTGCATTTTGTACCGGATTACTTTTTTCATCCTTTACAATACCGGTGATATGAATTTTGGCTTGTGCATGAACACCACCAATATTTAACAAGAAAATTAATAAAGTAAAGAAAAATCTTTTTAGGAAAAACGCAGGTAAATGTTTTGATGGGTTTAAGGTATATATACAATACCCTTTTGTTTGTTTTTTCATAATGGCAATTTAGTTTTGTTTAAAGAAATCGTTGATGTACCAAGACTGTTATTTGTGTAATTGACATTTAATTAATCCGGCAAATTTTTTTTAAAGACCAAAATTTATTATTATTTGTTTTCGTTTTAAAATGAAACCAGGCCAGCCAATGGTTAATTTATAATCGTGAAGTATTTGATGGTAAAAGAAGAGTGAAGTTTGCTAAATACCTGCTATTAATTACGCTCCCGCAATTAGTATATTTTTCAACTGTAATTCCATGAAATAGGTTGCATAATGAACCGATTTATTTTAAATCTGAATTCTGGAATTGTCGTGTAATACTCTTGAAACTGTTTCGGTTGTTATATTCAAACCCCTCACATTATCCAATAACTTTATTTTATGCGGCCATTTCTGCAATTAGTTGCACAATGTAAAGTTTTTCTTTTTAATTGCACAAATTTTGAACTGATTTTTTTTAAAAAGTCTTTAAATAATTATGTTCAAGTGTCATTTTTACAACTATGTATTTTATTAACCTCCTTTGTTTAATTTATATTTCTGGCCCCTGACCTTACCTTATATATCATGGGATTATCGGTAAACTGAATGCGCTCCAATTTTTTTTGATGCCGGCCTTACAGATGCGATCTAAATATTTTATCCTATGCAATAACTATAACGCAATCAAAGATCCCCATAGGTATGCGGTACTCCCGATTCAAGTGTAACATCGGGATGCCGAAAGTCGGCAAGTACTCAAATAAGCCGGGGCTGATGTTTCGCTCTTTACAACGTGGGAAAAGTATTTAAATGGTATTAAAGCATAGGTTAGACCTCACTTACTTTTTTTTCTTGATAAAAAAAAGTAACAAAAAAAATCTAGGCTCCATAAAAAAGTCTAAAAATTTGAATGCTTGTCTAAAATGAAATTAGCTCAAGCTTCAAAATATATCCAAACATTTGTGCAACTTACGGGCTAAATGCATAGCCGGGCATTTGTAACATCAATTTCATTTCTTAACGACAAGCATTCAAATTTTCTTAACGCCTTTTTTATGATGCCGGCTCCTAAAATGCGAACTAAATACATTGTAATATTCCGACAACATGACGTGGGAAAAGATCCCCATAGGTATAAAGTACAAGAGGGCGATGCAACGATGATCCACATTGCTTCTTAGCCCGGACAAAAAGAATGGTTGTATAGAAGGGCGATGCAACGATGTTAAGAAATGAAAGTTCGTTTGGACAAATAAATGTATTGCG
>JANOTW010000097.1:0-1690 GCA_031416575.1 Ferruginibacter sp. | reverse complement strand
CGGGTAAAGAACTTTTCCATAATAAGGGAAAGCCATGAGCAGTATAGCAACAATAGTAATGATGGCAAGAAAGGATTTAGATGCTAAAAAACTTTTCTTTTCTACAGCACAACTGTCATCGGCACAATTATCAGTTGCCTTTAGTTTTAAAGCCTTATACCAGCCAAAGCCTAAAGCACCTATGCCCACTACAATTAAATAAGGTCGTGCCGGCTCTAACCATGAAAAGGCAGATGCAATGCCACTTGCACCTGCAAGTATCGCTAATAGTGGTGTAATACAACATAGTGAGGCTGCAATGGCAGCAAATACGCCTACGCTTGTAACAGCTTTAGATGCAGTTTCTTGTTTCATGCTTTTTGTTTTTTCCTGTTAGCAAGAGTAATATGTTCAAACAATGGGCGGATGATTTCTAAATGTTCTGCCTTTAAAGAATAATAAATCGTTTGACCAGCCCGGCGGCATTGTAAAATGTTGGCGTCTTTTAATTTGCGTAAGTGCTGCGAAACTGCCGGGATGGTCATGTCTAAAATATCAGTTATATCACAAACACATAATTCGTTTTCTTCTTCAAGAAGATAAAGTATTTTCATTCGTACCTCATTGCCCGCAAGGCTTAATACCGTACTCAACTTGCTGAATGATATTTCCGCCTTCTGTAGTTTCTTTTTACACTCTCCAATTAATACCTTGTCGGCATATGGACGTATACAAATTGTATTCATAATGCAAATATAAGTATTTAAGCAATTGCTTAAATACAAATTTTAAAAACAAATCATAATTTAATCCCAACACACAAATCACATCCATTCGCAAGCCCACAACAACAGATATAGTTAATTTTAATCCACGGCTGTAATGTATGCTGGCAGAAATTAATTAAGCGTTCCTCCAGCTTCACTTTATAAATTTAAAGTATTTGTTATCAGTTTATTTGGTGTCATAAATCATTCAATTGAATGATAAGAATCATTTTTCATTTTACTCTGGCAAGATATTTTTACTATCCGGATTTCTTTTTCATGAAAATACCAGTTTATTATTTTTTGTGACGGCACAGGCAAAAAGATTACGCTGTAACATCCGGAAGTTTTGAAAAGGAAGTTTTCGGGTTTTAAAAAAATAGCAAACCCGGAAATATAGTAAGGCATTATCATAAACCTTTTATTACTTACTGCTAAAGCATACTATGATGAAAAATTTTTTAGCTGTTTTTGATGGATATAAGATGTCTGACAGCACAATGGAATATGCCATCCAGTTGGCAAAGGTTGCCAATGCCCAACTGGCAGGTGTTTTCCTGGATGATTTTTTTTACCGCAGTTACAATGTTTATAAAGTACTCACCACTTATGAAAACTATGAAACAGTAATGAAGGAGTTAGATCTTAAAGACAAAAAAAAGAGAGATGAAGCGGCACAACGGTTTCAAAAAGCCTGTGAGAAAGCAAAAATTAATTTTATCATTCACAGGGATGATAATATTGCCTTACAGGAACTGAAACATGAAAGTATGTTTGCTGACCTGATTATTATAAACGAAAATGAAACGTTTACAAAATATAAGGAAAAGCCCCCTACCCGTTTCATGAAGGATCTGCTGGGCGATGTGCAATGCCCCGTGCTGGTGGTGCCAGCGTCTTTTAAACCGATTGATAAATTAGTATTGCTTTACGATGGAAGGCCC
>JANOTW010000096.1:0-8735 GCA_031416575.1 Ferruginibacter sp. | reverse complement strand
ACGACCAGGGCGTGATCCTGAAAGGTATTGAAGGCATTTGGAAATTATATGGCGATGCAAAATATTTCGATTACATACAGCACAGCATGGATCATTACGTGCGGGAAGATGGTACAATAAAAGATTATAAAAGGGATGAGTTTAACATTGACCATCTGAACAATGGAAAAGTGGTAATGGCCCTATACAATTATAGCTGGAAACCCAAATATAAAAAGGCCATTGACCTCATGCGTAGCCAGTTGAACGATCATCCGCGTACTAAAGAGGGCAGTTTCTGGCACAAGAAAATTTACCCCTGGCAGGTGTGGCTGGATGGCTTGTATATGGGACAGCCATTTTATGCGGAGTACGCAAAGCTTAACCATGAGGATACTGCATTCAATGATATTGCCAGACAATTTATTTCAATAGAAAAGCACACGCGTGATCCAAAGACAGGCTTGCTATACCATGGCTGGGATGAAAGCAGGGAACAGCAATGGGCCAATAAACAAACGGGCAATTCGCCACATTTTTGGGCAAGGGCGCTGGGCTGGTACGGCGTAGCGTTAGTGGACGTATTGGATTATTTTCCACCCGATCACCCGGGCAGGGATTCCATTATCGGCATTCTTAACCGCTTTGTAAAAGCGGTTACAAAAGTACAGGATGCGAAGTCAGGTGTATGGTACGATATTGTTGACCTGCCTAACCGGGCTAAAAATTATAAGGAAGCATCTGCATCCAGTATGTTGGTGTACACCATAGCAAAGGCGGCCCGCAATGGTTACATACCCATCAGCTATATGCAAAATGCAAAAAAAGGCTATGCAGGAATTATCAAAGAATTTATTGAGATAGACAGTAATGGACAAACCAACCTGAAAGGGACCGTGACGGTTTCCGGCCTGGGTGGCAAGCCTTACAGGGATGGAAGTTTCGATTATTATATGAGTGAGAAGGTAAAAGTGAATGATCCCAAAGGTATTGGTGCGTTTATCATGTGCAGTGTGGAAATGGAAATGGCCGCCTTGCCAAAACCCGGCAAAGGGAAGCAGGTATTATTGGATGCCTGGTTCAACAATGAATGGCGGAAAGACCTCTATGGTTTTAATGCACGCCGCCATTATACCTGGGATGATACGGAGCATGGCGGTATTAGCCTGCTGGGCAATATCTGGCAAAGTTATGGGGCCAGCCTGGCTACGCTGGAGAAAGCCCCCACGGCGGCAAACTTGAAAGTCAGTGCGGTTTATATCATTATTGATCCCGACGGACCGAAAGATAATAAAACACCCAACTATGTAAGTGATGCTGATGCAGGTATTATTGCTGCATGGGTAAAAGCAGGTGGCGTATTATTATTGATGGCGAACGATTCTTCCAATTGCGACCTGCCACATTTTAATAAGCTGGCCAATAAATTCGGGATCAGTTTTTCCGATAAGAGCATCAATATGGTACAGGGAAATGAGTTTGAAATGGGTGCGGTTTTTAATAATACTTCGAACCCCGTTTTTAAGCAAACAAAAAAAATGTATTTAAAAGAAGTAAGCCCGCTGCAGGTAAAACCACCTGCACAGGCGTTGATAAAAAAGGAGGGTGATATAATTTTCGCCACAGCTAAATATGGCAAGGGAACTGTATTTGCGGTAGGTGATCCCTGGCTGTACAATGAATATACCGACGGAAGAAAAATACCAGCGGAGTTTGAAAATTTTACCGCCGCCAATGAATTGGTGAAATGGTTGCTGATGCAGGCAAAGCCTTAAGCCAGGCAAGTGATATAAACCTGGCAACAGGTAAAAACTTGAATAAAATTTTTTGTCCGGGCGGTGAAGCAATGGGCATCATAGTTGCGTCGCACTCGTGTACCGCATACCATTGGGGATCTTTAATTGCGTTTTTTTAATTAACAATCATCACCACTTCAGGGGATGGGGGCAGGCTATTTTATTTGGTTATCAAACAAAACAAAATTCACTGATTTACCCGTTGTGCAGTATATAATATAAATAACAAAAGAAGCAATGAAATTATTTATGAAGAAAATATTTTTCGCATTAGCTATATTATTGATGGCCGGTAATCTTATTGCAGGAGAACCAATAGTGGTTTCCAAAGACGGGAAGGGCGATTTTAAAACCATACAGGAAGCGGTCAACAGTTTACCTGCAGGCACAAAATTGCAGCGGGTTATTCTTATAAAAAGAGGAGTGTATAAAGAGAAAATTTTTATTGATAAAAATTTTATCACGTTAAAAGGCGAAGATCCTAAAAATACGATTGTAACTATTTCCCTGGCAAGGGATGAATGGCGGTGCGGCAACCCCGATGATTACGGCACTGCCGCCATTAATTTAAAAGGGAACGATATTACTTTGGAAAACCTTTCCTTCATCAACAGTTATGGTAAGGATGCAAAGGTGGAAAAGGCAATTCCCTGCCCAACGGACAGCGCCGGATCAAAAACGATCAGGCCGTCGGCCCACCAGATGGCGCTGCGTTCTTTCGCTACTACACGGCTCATCGTTATCAACTGTATTTTCAGGGCATGGGGGGGTGATACCGTTAGTCCCTGGAATGCGGAGGATGGTATGTTTTATTTTAAAGATTGTATAATGGAAGGCGGGGTTGACTTTTATTGCCCCCGTGGATGGGCGCTTGCCGATAACTGTACTTTTATCTGCCAGCGAAGCCCGGCGGGTATATGGCACGATGGTTCCAAATATGAATCCAGCAAAACGGTTTTGCTCAATTGCACATTTTTGGGTGATGATGGTTTTAAACTGGGCCGTTATCACCGGGATGCACAATTTTATTTGCTTAATTGCAACTTCGCCAACAATATGGCCGATGCGGATATTTACATAGTGCCAACGGCCAATACCATTTTATGGGGCAGAAGGATTTATTATTATAACAGTCACAGGGCAGGCGGTGATTATGCCTGGCATAAAAATAACCTCCCTGCCGGATTTGGCATCAATGATTTTAATGTGCCCTGGGTTTTTGATTACAAATGGGATCCATCGGGTAAAATAAAAGCAACGGAAATTAAAAGCAAGCCCGACCCAATTGCAGCAACTGTGGCCGATCCTGTCGCAGACAATATGCTGCTGTACCAGCGGGGCAATGGCGGATGGCCAAAGCATTTCATGGGGCAGAAAGTAGATTACAGTAAAATATTAACCGAAGAAGAATTAAGGATATTAAAAAGCGGCTACACGGAAGGGATAGATGCAACGATAGACAATGAAGCCACTACCAAAGAGATCAGGTATTTAATGAAAGCATTTAAAAGCGCCAACGTTAAAAAATACCTGCCGGCTGCTGAAAAAGGGATCGCTTATTTATTGAAAGCCCAATATAACAATGGCGGGTGGCCGCAATACTATCCTGATTTCAGTAACTACCGGTGCGAAATAACTTACAACGACAATGCAATGGTGAATGTGCTGAATGTATTGGACGACGTGGTAAAGAAAAAAAATGACATGGAACTAATCAGTTCATCTTATATCATTCAATGTAGGGATGCGGTAAAAAGGGGAATTGATTGCATTTTAAAAACCCAGGTCAAACAAAATGGCGGCTTAACCGTTTGGTGTGCGCAATACGATGCAAAAACATTACAACCTGCAACCGCAAGAAAATATGAATTGCCCTCTTTAAGCGGAAGTGAATCGGTTAACATCCTCCGTTTTTTAATGTCGGTGGATAACCCTTCCAAAGAAATAATTAATGCGGTAAGCGCCGGGGTGGAGTGGTTTGATAAAGTGAAAATAGTTGGATACAAATTTATGGACACGGATGCGCCAGGCACGCCAAAAGGAAAAGACAAAGTATTGGTAGCCGATCCGTCTTCTACTATCTGGGCCAGATTTTATGATATGAAAACCAATGAGCCTTTCTTTACAGGCAGGGATGGCGTTCCTAAAAAAACGGTAGCGGAAGTGGAATACGAAAGAAGGACCGGCTACGCCTGGTATGGTGCATGGCCTGCAAAATTATTGTCAGTGGAGTATCCGGCATGGATTGCTAAGTGGGGGAAATAAGGTGAGTGGATATGTAAGGTAAATAAGGTAAATAAAGTTTATAAGGTAAATAAGGTAAATAGAGTTTATAAGGTAAATAAGGTAAATAGGTAAATAAAGTTTACAAGGGTATGTAAAATCAATTAGGGTGAATCCCAAATTGTCCCTGGTTGGTGGGGACACCAGCCAGGGCAAAAAAAGCCGATTTGTGTACTTAAGTAAAAGGGTGCTTATATAACACAAGGAAGTTTCTCTAAAACAAAACGCAATTAAAGATCCCCAATGGTATGCGGTACAAGGGAGTGACACAACGATGATGCCCAATGCTTCACTGCCCGGGCAACAAAAAGGATGATTGTAAAGGAGGGAGTTCCGACGAAACGGAATTTTGATAACAACGATGCTTAATTGAAAAACAAATGCCTGCTTCCCAAAAAGAAAATAAAAATAGCAGGGTAACAAAATTCTAAAGCACCAAAGCATAGTAATTATTCGAAATTGAATTATTAAAAATAACAATCATTAACTATTGCTAATTGCAATACTGTTCGATAACTCCCCTTTAGGGGACGGGGGTAAAAAGGGGCCTCCAATTTTTCATCCGGCTCATCGGGTGCCAAACAAATTAAAACAATTATAAAACATAGCTACTCATGTTACTAACAAAATTCAACCTCAAAAATATAGATGCCGGCATTGTAACAGTGCCCGATGAAAGCCAGTTCGCATTACCCGAAAAAGTATTGCAGTTCGGTACTGGTGTATTGCTCCGTGGCCTGCCTGATTATTTTATTGATAAAGCAAACCGTAACGGGAAATTTAACGGGCGGATTGTGGTAGTGAAATCAACCGATAGCGGTGATTCAGCGGCATTCGACAAACAGGATGGGCTCTATACTTTGTGCATGCGTGGGTTAGTAAACGGGCAACCCGTGGAAGAAAATGTTATATCCGCGGCTATCAGCCGGGTTTTATCAGCCGGTAAAGAATGGGATACGATTTTACAATGCGCCCATAACCCTGATATGGCCATCATCATTTCCAATACTACAGAGGTAGGAATTGAACTGGTGAATGACGATATCCGGCATCATCCGCCTGTATCTTTTCCCGGAAAATTACTGGCTTTCCTGTACGAACGCTACAAGGCTTTTGATGGCAGCGCCAAATGTGGGTTGGTGATTGTGCCTACGGAATTAATTTCTGATAATGGCCGCAAATTGGAAGCCATCGTACTTGAGCTGGCGCACCTGAACGGGCTGGAAGAAAATTTTATTGAATGGCTGGAGCGTTACAATCATTTTTGTAATTCATTGGTGGACAGGATTGTTCCCGGCAAACCCGATGCTGCCATCAAAGCCGCACTGGAAGCGCAATTGGGATACCAGGATGAACTGATCACCATGAGTGAGGCATATAGCATGTGGGCCATTGAAGGCGATGATCATATAAAGTCGGTACTATCTTTTGCAGCCGCGGATAAAGCGATTGTAATAACGGATGATATCACCCTGTTTAAGGAACTGAAATTACGGTTACTCAATGGTACGCATACCCTTAGTTGCGGGGTTGCGTTTTTATCAGGCTTTACCACCGTTAAGCAGGCCATGAATGACGCTGTGCTTTCCAATTTTATAAAGGAGCTGATGCTGGAAGAAATTGCCATGGCCATTCCGTATCCTGTACCGGAAAAAGATGCAAATGAATTCGCGGTAAAAGTGATAGACCGGTATGGCAATCCCTGCCTTGAGCATCAATGGATCAGCATTACCCTTAATTATACTTCCAAATTAAAAATGAGGGTGGTGCCGGTATTACAACGCTATTATGAATTATACGGTACGGTTCCCGAAAAACTGGCCATTGGATTTGCCGCCTGGTTGTTATTTATGAAGGCGGTGAAAAAAGAAGGAAATGTTTATTTCGGTGAATTGAATGGGCAGCCTTATCCCATCAAAGATGAAATGGCGGGGTATTTCTTTAACCATTGGCAAAATTTATTCCCGGAAATTTTAGTGAAAACCGTATTAAGTGACCCATCTTTGTGGGATGAGGACCTGACAGGGATTCCCGGTTTTGAGGAAAAGGTAACGGAAAACCTGCAGGAAATAATGCGGTTGGGTATGTTGGCGGTGATCCAACATGAAAAAGTAAAAATGGATTAAATAAATTATATGAAACAACAGGTTTTAAAAATTCATGAAGATGATAATGTGTTGGTGGCATTAGCCAACTTATCAAAAGGAAATACAATTGTTTTTGAGAATGAAGAATATGTTTTGCAGGATGATATCAATGCCAAGCATAAATTTTTTACCAGGGATATGCAACCCGGGGATAAAGTCATCATGTATGGGGTGTTGGTAGGCACGGCCCAATCATTTATTCCCAAAGGCGGGTGGATGTCAACGGGTAATGTGAAACATGCGGTAGAACCTTATGCCTGGCGAAAAGTTGACTATCAATGGACGGCTCCGGATATATCAAAGTTTGCAGGCAGGACTTTCAATGGTTATCACCGGGGCAACGGGGAGGTAGGTACCGCCAATTACTGGTTATTCATTCCCACCGTTTTTTGTGAGAACAGGAACCTTGATGTGATCCGGGAAGCATTGCACAATGAGCTTGGCTATGCGGTTACGGACAAGTACAAACGATACACGCACCAGTTGATGGAAGCATTTAAAAAAGGGGAAGATATCGCGACAGTAAACCTGTATGGATCACCAGCGCCAATGGCTACGGTACGCCCCTTTAAAAATGTAGATGGTATTAAATTTTTAAATCACCAGGGAGGATGTGGAGGTACCCGCCAGGATGCGGCCATTTTAAGCAAGCTGCTGGCTGCGTATGCCAATCATCCCAATGTTGCCGGCATTACCCTGCTAAGTTTAGGCTGCCAGAATTTGCAGGTACCCGATTTTATAAATGATTTAAAAATACTCAATCCCGGTTTGGATAAACCGCTGTATATTTTTGAACAGCAACAATCGCAAAGCGAGGAGCAACTGATAGCGGATGCAATTAAAAAAACCTTTGAAGGTTTGATGGAAATAAACAAGCTGGAAAGAAGGCCCGCCCCGCTGAATAAATTATGCATCGGCGTTAAATGCGGTGGCAGCGATGGCTTTAGCGGTATATCCGCTAATCCCGCCGTTGGTTATACCAGCGATTTGGTAGTGGCTTTAGGAGGTAAAATATTACTGGCGGAGTTCCCGGAGTTATGCGGGGCCGAACAAAATTTACTTGACCGTACAAAGGATGAAACCATTGCCGGCAAGTTTGTTCACCTGATGCAGGCTTACAGTGAATCCGCATTAAAAGTAGGTTCAGGTTTTCACATGAACCCATCCCCCGGAAACATAAAGGATGGTTTAATAACAGACGCCATCAAAAGCACGGGTGCCGCTAAAAAGGGCGGCACTTCACCCGTAGTGGACGTATTGGATTATACGGAACCTGCCACTAAACCCGGGTTAAGTTTGGTATGCACACCCGGCAACGATGTGGAAGCCACAACAGGTAAGGCGGCAAGCGGCGCCACATTGATTTTATTTACAACCGGCCTGGGTACGCCTACCGGCAATCCTGTTTGTCCTACCATTAAAATATCCACCAACAGCAACTTAACCAAACGCATGAACGATATTATTGACATTGATACGGGCCCTATCATTGAAGGCGAAAAAACAATTGAACAAATGGGCGAAGAAATCCTGGAGTATTGCATAAAAGCAGCCAGTGGCGAAATAATACCCAAAGCGGTATTGCTAAACCAGGATGATTTTATTCCTTGGAAAAGAGGTGTAAGTTTGTAGCCGTTTCCTAAATATGACATCTTCATGAAACTATTAAAATCAACACGGTCCGATTATTGAAATTTAATAAAAAAAGTGTTTGTCCTGGCATTTGTATTTCATGGGATTCCCGATAAAAATCGGGATTTCGTAAAACAGTTTTTGTCCAAACTATATTTCATTTCTCAACATCGTTGCATCGCCCTCTTGTACTGAATACCAATGGGGATCTTTAATTGCGTTTTAAGCCTCCCCCTGCCCCTCCAAAGGAGGGGTTAAAGGCAAGAGTTTGATGGGGTGGCCTTAAGCGTTTAAGTTAACAGTTATATATAGTTGATTATTGATATTCAGCAAGGTTGACTGAATCAGGTTCATTAAAGATATAATGTTGACCTGGAAGATAAAATGTTTGGAAAAGGTAAGAAGCGCCGCTCCCTCTCCTTCGGAGAGAGCCTGTCCCGATTTTTCGGGAGAGAAGGAGGGTGAGGTCAGCAGGGTCTTCGCAACTGTTCATTAAAGATATAAAGTTGACTTGGAAGATAAAATGTTTGGAAAAGGTAAGAAGCACCGCTCCCTCTCCTTCGGAGAGGGAGTATGAGGTTGAGGTCTGCAGGGACTACGCAAGTGTTCATTTAAGATATAAAGTTTACATATAAGCCAGCTTAAACAAATTTATGCAAATTAATTCAAATTTAGTCAGCTACTAAGTTATTGTATTCATCGTTAATAAATAAAACGGAAATATTGTTATCAGCGAGTTACTTCATTTAATTTAGTATAAAAAACAGATCTAAAAAAAATGCCAAGTACATTAATGCGCTGGGTTACAATTTAATGTTATTATTTGTTTTTTAAACATTGTTCTCTACACAATATTTGTTTCATCTGCCTAGTCCTTGATTTTGATCGAGGTTTTCTC